>DATJUT010000112.1 GCA_035502185.1 Gemmatimonadales bacterium | reverse complement strand
CGGCTACAGCGAGATGCTGCAGGAGGAGGTCGCCGACCTCGGCCAGACCGCGCTCGCCCCCGACCTCGAGAAGATCCACACCGCCGGCCGCCACCTGCTGGCGCTGATCAACGACATCCTCGACCTCTCCAAGATCGAGGCCGGCAAGACCGAGCTGTACCTCGAGGCGTTCGACACGCGCGCGATGCTCGGCGAGGTGGCGACCACGGTGCAGCCGCTGGTCGAGAAGAACGGCAACCGGCTGGTGGTCGAGGCGGCGCCGGGACTCGGCGCGATGCGGGCCGACCTCACCAAGGTCCGCCAGGTGCTGCTCAACCTGCTGTCGAACGCGTGCAAGTTCACCGAGCGCGGCACGGTCACCCTGGCCGCGGGGCGCGAGCCGGCGGGCGACGGCGCGGGGGCCGGCATCGCCGCCGGCGGCGACGGCGAATGGATGGTCTTCCGGGTCACCGACTCCGGCATCGGCATGACGCCGGCGCAGCTCTCGAAGCTGTTCGAGGCGTTCGCGCAGGCGGAGGCCTCGACCTCGCGCCGCTACGGCGGCACGGGCCTCGGGCTCGCGATCTCGCGGCGGTTCTGCCAGCTGATGGGCGGCGACATCACGGTCTCGAGCCGGCCCGGGGAGGGCTCGACCTTCACGGTCCGCATCCCGGCGAGCGTGCCGGACCCCAAGGCCGAAGCGCCCGCGGCCGCGGCGTCGGCGGGATCGGGAGCCGCCGGCACCGTGCTGGTGGTGGACGACGATCCGGCCGCGCGCAACCTCATCGCGCGCCACCTCGGCCGCGAGGGATTCCGCGTCGAGGAGGCCGCCGACGGCGACGCCGCGCTGCGGCGCGCCCGGGAGTGCCGGCCCGACGTCATCACCCTCGACGTGCTGATGCCGGGGATGGACGGCTGGGCGGTGCTGACCGCGCTCAAGGCGGACGCCGGCCTCGCGGCGATCCCGGTGGTGATGCTGAGCGTGGTGGACGAGAAGCACATCGGCTTCGCGCTCGGCGCCTCCGAGTTCCTCACCAAGCCGATCGAGCGCCAGCGGCTGGTGTCGGTGCTCAAGAAGTACCGTACCCCCGACGCGCTGGTGACCGAGGTCCTGAGCCTCGCCGCGGCGCGGACGCCGGCGGCGTGAAGCGGGCCGCCGGACGCGCCGCTTCCCGCGCCGCGAAGCCACGGCCGGCCGTGCGGCCCCGGGGCGACCTCGCCCGGCGGCTCGCCGCGCTGCTGCGGCTCACCGTGGAGATCGGCGCGGCGCCCGACGAGTCCGCCATCTGCCGCAGCGTCGTGGCCGGCCTGCACGAAGGGCTCGGCTACGAGTTCCTCGGCCTGTTCCTCGTGGACCCGGCGACCGGCGACCGCGTGCTCAAGGCCAGCGTGGGCTGGCCCGACGCCCCGGAGGACTTCCGGCTGCCGCCCGGCCGGGGCCTGAGCGAGCTGCCGCTCGCGAACGGCGAGCTGCACTACACGGCGCGGGTGGCGAAGCAGGCCCGCTACGTCCCCAGCCCGAACCGCGGATCCGAGGTGGACGTGCCGGTCCAGGTGGACGGGCGGACCGTGGGCGTGCTGGTGGTCGAGAGCGGCACGGCGGATGCGTTCGACCAGGACGACTTCGAGATCCTGACCGCGGCCGCCAACCAGGCGGGGCTCGCCCTGGCCCGGGCGCGCCTGCTGGCCGACGAGCGCCGCCGCGTGGACGAGCACGAGGCGCTCCTCGCGACGATGGCCGACCTCTCGGCCGAGCTGGAGCTGTCGAAGCTGCTGCAGGCCACCTTGCAGCGCGCGGTCACGCTGCTCGGCGTCACCGGCGGCGAGCTGGCGATCCTCGACGACGCGACCGGCGAGCTGGTGGTGGTCGCGAGCCACAGCATCGGCAAGGACTCGACCGGCACGCGGCTCGCGCCCGGGGAGGGCGCGATGGGCCGCGTGGCCCAGACTCACGAGCCGCTGCTCATTCCCGAGTACGCGGAGTGGCTGGGCCGTTCGGGGCAGTACGCCGACGTGACGGTGCACTCGGTGATGGTGGCGCCGCTGCTGGTGGGAAGCCGGCTGGTGGGCGCCATCGCGGCCGTGCACGCCGATCCCGCGCGCAAGTTCGGCCCCGCCGACCTCAGGCTGCTCAACATGTTCGCGCCGCAGGCCGCGGTCGCCATCGCCCGGGCCCGGCTGCTGGAGGCCGAGCGGCGGCGCGCCGACGAGCAGAAGGCGCTGCTCGAGACGATGGCGGACCTGTCCGGCGAGCTGGAGCTGTCGAAGCTGCTCCAGGCGATGCTGCAGCGCGCCACCTCCCTGCTGGGCGTGACCGGCGGCGAGCTGGCGATCTACGACGAGGCGGCCCGCGAGCTGGTGGTGGTGGCGAGCCTCAACATCGGCATCGACTCCGCCGGCACGCGGATGGCGCTCGGCGAGGGCGCGATGGGCCGGGTGGCGCAGACCCACGAGCCGCTGATCGTCCCGAGCTACGGCGCGTGGGAGGGCCGCTCCGCCAAGTACACCGGGGCGACCGACTTCGCGGTGATGGCGGCGCCGCTGCTGATCGGCCACCGGCTGGTGGGCGCGATGGCCACCGTCCACTCCGACCCGTCGCGCCGCTTCGGCGCCGACGACCTCAGGCGCCTCAACATCTTCGCCCCGCAGGCGGCGGTCGCCATCGAGAACGCCCGCCTCTACACGGCCGCGCAGCGCCAGAAGCAGTACTTCGAGGACCTCGTCTCCAACAGCCCGGTGGCGATCGTGGTCCTGGACCGCAACCACCACATCGTCTCGTGCAACCCGGCGTTCGAAACCCTGTTCGGCTACGCGCAGCGCGAGGCCGTGGGCCGCGACCTGGACGAGCTGATCAGCACCGAGACCACCCGCGCCGAGGCGATCGGCTACACCCAGCACGTGCTCGAGACGGGGCCCGTGCACGCGATGGGGCGCCGCTGCCGCAAGGACGGCAGCCTGGTGGACGTGGAGGTGCTCGGCGTCCCGGTGGTGGTGGACGGCGAGCTGGTGGGTTTGATGGGCCTCTACCACGACATCTCCGAGCTGCTGCAGGCGCGCCGCGAGGCCGAGGCGGCCAACAGCGCCAAGAGCCAGTTCCTCGCGCACATGAGCCACGAGCTGCGGACGCCGCTCAACGCCATCATCGGCTACAGCGAGATGGTGGAGGAGGAGGTGGCCGACGTCGGCCACCCGGAGCTGGCTCCCGACCTCCAGAAGATCCGCTCGGCCGGCCGGCACCTGCTGGCGCTGATCAACGACATCCTCGACCTCTCCAAGATCGAGGCGGGCAAGCTCGAGCTGTACGTCGAGAGCTTCGACGTGCGGGACACGATCCGCGACGTCACGACCACGATCGGCCCGCTGGTCGAGAAGAACGGCAACCGCCTGGAGATCCGCTGCGGCGACGCGCTGGGGGCGATGCGGTCGGACCTCATCAAGGTCCGGCAGACGCTCCTCAACCTGCTGTCCAACGCCTGCAAGTTCACCGACCACGGCACGGTCACGCTGACGGCCGCGCGGGAGGCGAACGGCAGCGGGGACGAGTGGATGGTCTTCACGGTCGCCGACACCGGGATCGGGATGACGCCCGAGCAGATGGCCAAGCTGTTCGAGGCCTTCTCCCAGGCCGACGCGTCCACCGCGCGGCGGTACGGCGGCACGGGCCTCGGCCTGGCCATCACCCGGCGCTTCTGCCGGATGATGGGCGGCGACGTCGTGGTGGCGAGCGAGACGGGCAGGGGCTCCACGTTCACGGTCCGGCTGCCGGCGAGCATCGAGGCCGACGCGCCGGCCGCAGGCTGACGCTCTACCAAGGGAAGAACGATGGCGAAGATCCTGCTGGTCGAAGACAACGAGATGAACCGCGACATGCTCTCGCGCCGGCTCGAGCGCAAGGGCTTCGAGGTCGCGATGGCGACCGACGGGCGCCAGGGCGTCGAAATGGCGCAGGCCGCCGCCTACGACCTCATCCTGATGGACATGAGCCTGCCCGAGGTGGACGGCTGGGAGGCCACGCGCCAGATCCGCGCCGCGCCCGCGACCAGGACCGTCCCGATCATCGCGCTGACGGCGCACGCCATGGCCGGCGACCGCGACAAGGCGCTCGAGGCCGGCTGCGACGACTACGACACCAAGCCGATCGAGCTGGAGCGGCTGCTGGGCAAGATCCAGGCGCTGCTGGGCCGGAACAACCACGGATGACCGGCTCGGCCGACACGCTGACCGCCCAGGCCCTCTCGGCGCTGCGCCACGACCTGCGCACGCCGATCAACCAGATCATCGGCTACTGCGAGATGCTGCTCGAGGACGCAGCGGCGGCCGAGCTGGCCTCGCGCCGCCGTGCGCTGGAGGAGGCTCTCGCCGCGGTGCGCGACGCGCTCACCACGATCGATCGGGCGCTCCCCTCCGGCCGCGACGACGTGCGGACGACCGAGGCCGAGGCGCTGACCGACACGCTGCGCGTACCGCGCGAGAAGATCCTGCAGGCCACCGATGCCCTGCTGAGCGACGCGGACCGCGCCTTCGTCGCCGACGTGCGCAAGATCCGCAGCGCGGCCGAGCGGCTGGGGCTGACGGGGACGGCCGGCGCGACGCCCGCGGGCGGCACCCCCAAACCCCAACCCCCAACCGCCAAACCCCAGACCGGTACACCCTCACACCCTGCTTCTATACACCCTGCGCCCAGCCAGTCCGGCGCCTCGACGCCGGCCGCGCCCGCGAGGATCCTCGTGGTGGACGACATCGAGGACAACCGCGCCGTCCTCGAGCGGCGGCTGGCGCGCCAGGGCTACGCCGTCACCTGCGCCGCGAGCGGCGGCGCCGCGCTGGCGCTCCTCGCCGCGACCCCGTTCGACCTGGTGCTGCTCGACGTGATGATGCCCGAGCTGGACGGCTTCGCGGTGCTGGAGCGGATCAAGGGGGCGGAGGAGACCCGCGACATCCCGGTGATCATGATCTCCGCGCTGGACGACATGGCCAGCGTGGTGCGCTGCATCGAGCGCGGAGCCGAGGACTACCTGCCCAAGCCGTTCGACCCGGTGCTGCTGAAGGCGCGGATCGGGGCCAGCCTCGAGAAGAAGCGGCTGCGCGACCGCGAGCTCGCCTACCTCAAGGAGGTGGAGCGGGTGATCGCCGCCGCGCGCGCGGTCGAGGGCGGCGAGTACCGGACCGGCGCCCTGGCCGACCTCGCCTCGCGCGCCGACGAGCTGGGGCGGCTGGCGCGGGTGTTCGACGGGATGGCCGCCGGCGTGAAGGCGCGGGAAGACCGGCTCCAGGGCCGGCTCGACGAGCTGCGGCGCGAGATCGCCGCCGCGCGGCCCGCCGCCGCGCCGGCCGAGGCCGCCGCGGCCACCGCGCTCCAGGCGGGCCAGCTGTTCGCGGGCCGCTACGAGATCGTCCGCCCGCTCGGCGCCGGCGGGATGGGTGCCGTGTACCTGGCCAGGGACCGCGAGCTGGGAGAGGACGTCGCGGTCAAGATGCTGCACGCGGAGCTGCTGGGGACGGACGAGACGGCGACCGAGCGCCTCAAGGCCGAGACCCGCCTGGCGCGGAAGATCTCCCACCGCAACGTGGTGCGCACCCACGACTTCGGGGTGTGCGACGGCGCCTGTTACGTGACGATGGAGTACGTGGAGGGGATGACGGTCCGCCAGCTCCTCGAGACGCGCGGCCGGCTCGGCGTCTCCGCCGTGCTCGCGCTGGGCTCGCAGCTCGCCGAGGCGCTGGACGTGGCGCACCGGCAGGGCGTCGTGCACCGGGACATCAAGCCGCAGAACCTGCTGCTGGACGCGGAGGGCGTGCTGAAGGTGATGGACTTCGGGGTGGCACGGCTGGTCGAGCACACCACCGTGCTGACCCAGGCGGGGATGGTCGTGGGAACGCCGGCGTACATGTCGCCGGAGCAGCTGCTGGCCGAGGACGTGGACGGCCGCAGCGACCTCTACTCGGCCGGGGTGGTGCTCTACGAGTGCCTGACCGGCCGGCTCCCGTTCGAGGCGCACTCGCCGATCTCGCTGATCGCCAAGCTGCTGCACGACGAGGCCGAGGCGCCGGCGGCCCTGAACGCGGACGTTCCGCTACCGCTCTCGGCGCTGGTGCTGCGGCTCCTGGCCAAGAAGGCCGACGAGCGGCCCCGCAGCGCCGCGGAGCTGTCGGGCCTCCTCGCGCAGCTGGGCTGATGCCGCTCCCGCCGGCGATCTCGCCGACTCAGCGCGTCGCGTCCATCCCCGGCCAGCTGCCGCCCAGCGCCTTGTAGAGCTGCACCGCCGCCGTCAGCTGCTGCAACTGGGCCTGGCTCGCCGCCAGCTCAGCGTCGAACAGGCTCCGCTCCGCGTCCAGCACCTCGAGGTAGTTCGACACCCCGCTGCGGTAGCGCATCTCGGCCAGGGCCAGCGCGCGCCGCAACGCCGTGGCCTGCGTCTGCTCGGCCGCCGCCGCGTCGCGCGCGGCCCGCACGCCCACCAGCGCATCGCCCGCTTCGCCGAGCGCCACGAGCACCGCCTGCTCGTACTGCGCCCTCGCCTGCTCCGCCTGCGCCCGTGCCGCCGCGGCCTCGTTCACCAGCCGCCCGCCGGTGAACAGCGGAATCGAGATGCCGCCGAGGAACTCGTAGACTCTCGCCTGGCCCTGGAATACGTTGCCGGCGCTCGGCGCCTGGCCCCCGTAGGAGCCGGTGATCACGAACGACGGGAGCCGCGCGGCGCCGGCGATGCCGACCCGTGCCGTGGCCGAGGCGTAGCCGCGCTCGGCGGCCTCGACGTCGGGCCGGCGGGCGAGGAGCGTGGACGGGATCGAATCCGGAACCACCACCGCGCGCACCGCGGCCGCGAGCGTGGTGCCGCGCGGGATCGGGGCCGGGCCTTCGCCCAGCAGGACGTCGAGCGCGTGCTCCTGCCGCGAGCGGGCCTGCTCCACCTGGGCGAGGCGCGCCGCCGGCACGGCCACCTGCGCCTCGAACTGCCGCACGTCCAGCTCGGAGATGAGGCCGCGGCCGAACCGCTGCCGCGCCAGCTCCAGCGTCGCCTGGCGCGACGCCAGCGTCCGCTCGGCCACCGCGTGCTCCTGGTCCAGCTCGAGGAGCTGCAGGTACCCCGTCGCGACGTCGCTCACCAGCGACAGCACCGCGGCGCGCTCCGCGGCCCGCTGCGCCGCCAGGTCGGCGTTCGCCGCCGCGATCCCGCTGCCGACGGCCCAGAAGTTCAGCTCCCACGAGAGGTCCGCGGTGGCGCGCCAGGCCGTGTACGGCGGGATCGCCTGCGTGCCGAACACCACCCGGTTGCGCGAGACGCTGCCGTTGAGGGCGAGGCTCGGCCACAGCGCCGAGCGCGCGACGCCGGCGAGGGCGCGGTACTCCTCGATGGTGGCTCGCGCCGTCGCGACGTCGCGGTTCTGCTGCAGCGCGATGCCCACCAGCCGCGTGAGCACCGTGTCGCGCAGCACGTCCAGCCACGCCAGGTCGGCGACCGAATCCGCCGTGAGGCGCCGCGGCGGCACCGGCGCGGAGGCCGGGCGCGCGGTGTCGGCCGCGCGGGCGGCCGCCAGCGAATCGAAGAAGGCGCGGGTGGAGTCCGCCAGCCGCGGTACCCCGACCTCGGTCGCGGCGGGAACCACGGGGGCCGGCCGGTAGCGGGGACCGACGCCGCACCCGGCGAGGGCCGCGGCGACGATCAGCGCCGCGGCGCGACGTGCCACGGCACCGGGGCCCCCGGCACCAGCCCCGCGGAGCGCGCTCACTGGGTCACCTCCCCGCCGGCCGGCGCCGCGGGCCGTCCGCGCTCCGCGAGGCCCTGGATCACGCGGAAGAACAGCGGGATGAACACGATCGCGATCGCCGTGGCGATCAGCATCCCGAAGAACACCGTGGTGCCGATCGAGTGGCGGCTCACCGCCCCCGCCCCGCCCGCCACCAGCAGCGGCGAGACGCCGAAGATGAAGGCCAGCGACGTCATCAGGATCGGCCGCAAGCGGTCGCGCGCCGCGAGCGTCGCGGCCTGGAGCAGCGGGACGCCCTGCTCGCGCAGTGAGTTGGCGAACTCCACGATGAGGATCGCGTTCTTGGCCGACAGGCCGACCACCGTGATGAGGCCGACCTGGACGTAGATGTCGCTCGGCTGGCCGCGCAGCCACACGCCGAAGAAGGCCCCGAGCACGCCGAACGGCACGCCGAGCAGCACCGCGAACGGCAGCGACCAGCTCTCGTACTGCGCGGCCAGGACGAGGAACACGATGATCAGGCCGAGCGCCATCACGGCGCCCGCCGCGCCGCTCGAGGCGCGCTCCTGATACGACTGGCCGGAGTAGGCGAGCGCGAGGCCCTCGTTGCCGAAGCGGGTGGACACCAGGCTGTCGAGGTCCGCCATCATCTCCCCGCTGCTGCGCCCCGGCTTCGGCGCGCCGGTGAGCAGCGCCGACGTGAAGCCGTTGAAGCGGCTCACCAGCGTCGGCGCCGCCCGGAACTCGGTGCGGGTCAGGGCCGAGAGCGGAATCATCGCCCGGTTGGCGCCGCGCACGTACAGCCGCCCGATGTCGGACGGCGTCTGGCGGAACGGGGCCGCCGCCTCCGCCTGCACCCGGTAGGTCTTCCCGTACAGGTTGAAGTCGTTGATGTACAGCGTGGACAGCAGCGCCTGCAGCGTGCCGAACAGGTCGCCCAGCTGAACACCGCGGGCCTTGGCCGCCGCGCGGTCCACGTTGACGAACAGCTGCGGCACGTTGGCGCGGAAGTTGACCTGCACGCCGGCCACGGCCGGCAGCTGGTTCGCGGCCTGCACGAACTGCTGCACCTGGCCCGCGAAGTCGTTCACCGGACGGCCGAGGCGGTCCTGGAGGTTGGTCTCGACCCCGGCCGTCGCCCCGAGGCCCGGGATCTCCGGCAGGTTGAAGGCGAAGCCGATCGCGTCCTTCATCCCGAACAGCCGGAAGGACAGCCGCTGGGTGATGGCGTCGAGCGCGTCCTTCTTCCCGCGCTCGTCCCACGGCGCCACGTTGACGAAGATCACGGCGCTGTTGGTCTGACTCGATCGGCTCAGGATGTCGAGCCCCGCGAGGGCGACGATGTTCCGCACCGCCGGCTCCTGCCGCAGGAACCCCTCCACCCGCTGCACCACGGCCCTGGTGCGCTGCAACGAGGAGCCGTCGGGCAGCTGGAGCGCGACCGCGAAGTACCCCTTGTCCTCGGTGGGGATGAACGACGACGGGACGTGCCGCCACAGCACCACGGCGAGCACGATCACGACGGCGAACGCCGCGAAGCCCGCCCTGGGTCGCCGCAGCACCCGCTCCACGTTCCGCACGTAGTTGCCGCGCCCGCGCTCGAACAGCCGGTTGAAGGCGCCGAACGGCCCGGTGGTATGCGCCTCGCTCACCTCCTTGAGGAGGAAGGCGCACAGGGCCGGCGTGAGGGTCAGGGCCACCACGCCCGACAGCACCACCGCGATGGCGATGGTGATGGCGAACTGCCGGAACAGGGCGCCGGTGACGCCGCCGGTGAACGCCACCGGCACGAACACGGCCGTGAGCGACAGCACGATCGCGATCAGGGCGGGCGCGACCTGCTGGATGCCCCGGTCCGCGGCGAGCCGCGGCGGCAGCCCCTCGGTGGCCATGATCCGCTCGACGTTCTCGATGACCACGATGGCGTCGTCCACCACGATGCCGATGGCGAGCACCAGGGCGAACAGCGTGAGCACGTTGATCGACATCCCCAGCGCCTCGAGGCCGAGGAAGGTGCCGATCACGCTCACCGGCACGGCGAGCATCGGGATCAGCGTCGCCCGCCAGCTCTGCAGGAACACGAACACCACCAGCGCCACCAGCAGCAGCGCCTCCACCAGCGTGACGACCACCTCGTGGATCGACACCGTGACGAACGGGGTGGTGTCGAAGGGGATGCTGATCGTCACGCCCGGCGGGAGGTTCTTCTGCAGCTGGCCGATGCGCTTGACGACGGCGTCGCGGGCCCGCAGCGCGTTGGCCCCCGGCCGCAGGTACAGCAGGCACAGCGCCGTCGGCTTGCCGTTGAGCCGGCCCTCGAAGTCGTAGTTCTGCGAGCCGAGCACCGCGCGCCCGATGTCCCGGATCCGGATTTCGGAGCCGTCCGGCAGCGCCCGCACGACGATGTCGTTGAACTCGTCGGGGGTCTGGAGCCGGCCGACGGTCGTGACCGGGATGGTGAGGTCCGTGCCGGGCGGCGCGGGCTCGCCGCCGAGCCGGCCGGCCGGGTTGGTCGCATTCTGCTCGCGCACCGCATCCGCGACGTCGCTCACGGTGATGCCGAGCTGCGCCATCTTGTCGGGGTCGAGCTGGATCAGCATCGAGAACTGCAGCCCGCCGAACGTGGTGGCATTGCCGATGCCCTGCACGCCCTTCAGCTCGTCCTCGATGTACAGCTTCATGTAGTTCGTGAGGTACGCCGCGTCGTAGCGCGGGTCGCTCGAGCTGAGGCCCACCACCCCGAGGATGTCGGAGTTGGCCTTGATGATCGAGATGCCGAGCTGGCGGACCGCGGCCGGCAGCTGCGGCGAGGCCAGCTGCACCGCGTTCTGGACGTCCACCGCCGCCAGGTCCTGGTTGCGGTTGACGTCGAAGTAGATGGACAGGCTCATCGTCCCGTCGCTCGCGTTGGCCGACGTGTAGTAGAGCATCCCCTGCAGGCCGGAGAGCTGCTGCTCGATCGGCGCCGCGACGGCCTCCGCCACGTCCTGGGCGGTCGCCCCCGGATAGACCGCCACCACCTGGATGGCGGGGGGCGAGATCTGCGGGTAGCGCGAGATGGGCAGCAGCCGGATGGCCAGGATGCCCATCAGGGTGATGATCATCGAGACCACGCCGGCCAGGACGGGCCGGCGGATGAAGTAGTACTTGATCTCGTTCCCGTTCTCGGTCGGACCGGTCATCGCCCCGCCCCCGCCCCCGGACGCTTCCCTGCCGGGACCGGCGTCCCGGCCGCCGCCGCGCTGTCGGCGAGCGGCACCGGCTTCACCGGCCGGCCCGGGACCACCTTCTGGATCCCGTCCACCACCACGCGGTCGCCCGGCGCGAGGCCGCGGTTGATGATCCACTGGTCCCCGGCCCACGCCCCGGTCTGCACGTCGCGCGTCTGCACCGTGTCGCCCGCGCCCACGACATAGACGAACTGCCGGCCCAGGCCGGTCTGCACCGCCCGCTGCGGAACGGCAATGGCGCTGTCCCGGGCGAAGCCCACCAGCCGCACCCGCACGAACTGGCCCGGCATCAGCAGCCGGTCCGCGTTCTGGAAGGTGGCGCGGAATTCCTGCGTGCCGGTCGCCGCGTCGAGCGACGGGGCCACGAAGTCGAGTCGGCCGGTGCGCGGCAGCACCGTCCCGTCCGGCAGCACCACCTGCACCGTGAGCCGGCTCCCGGGGAGGATGAGATCGCGCCAGCGCGCGTTCTCCCGCCACTCGAGCAGCTGCTGCGAGCTGGGCTCGAAGGTGACGTACACCGGGTCGAGGCGGTCGATGGTCGTGAGCAGGTCCGCCGGCCCCGTGACCCGTGCCCCCACCTCCATGAGCGTGCGCCCCACCCGGCCCTCGATCTCCGCCCTCACGTCGGTGTCGTCCAGGTCTTTCTTCGCCTGGTCGAAGGCGCCCTGGGCCGCCGCCAGCTCGGCGCGGGCGTTGTCCACGTCCTGCTGTGCGACCGCGCGCTGCGCTAGGAGCGGTTCCACCCGCTCGAACGTCTGCCTCGCGTTCTGGAGCCTGGCCTGCGCGCTCCGGAACGCCGCGTCGTAGCGGACCTTGTCGAGCCGGTAGAGCAGCTCGCCCGGCTTGACCATCGCCCCCTCGGTGAACGGACGCTGCTCAATGATCCCCTCGACGCGAGCCCGTACCTCCACCCGCCGGTACGGCTGGACCTCGCCGGGGAACTCGAACGACTGCGCCACCGTGTGCGGCGCCACCGCCACCACCGCGACCTCGGCGGGCGGGAACCCGCCCCGCCCGGCGCCGCCGCCGCGGCAACCCGCCGCCAGGACCAGGATCACCGCCGCGAGCGCGGCGAAGCGAACACCGGGCTGCCTACCCTCGAGCTGCTGACTCACGGAGCCTCCAGACAGGACTTCCATCCTCCGCCGCACGGCCTCCAGGCCGTGGGCGCTACGCCGCTCTTCCCGACGCCAGATCGTCGTTCGACCGCGCCCAGATTCGACACGGGCGCGCCTTCCGCTCACCCCCCGGGGATCCGGCCGTGCGGTCTACCGCGGACCCCGGCGGGTGTTCCCCGGACCGCGGCCCGGCCGCGGCCGGCGGTCCGGCCGCGCCGCGCCCGGAGCCGGGCGGGCAACAGCGCACCCGCCTCGTCCAACACGCTGCGGTTGACCGAGATGAAGTGGTGCTGTCCGTCGTGGCGCACGGTCAGTACGCCCGCCTCGGCCAGCAGTTTCAGGTGGTGGGAGACGGTCGGCTGGGAGACGTCGAACCGCCGCCCCAGGTCGCCGCAGCACAGCTCGCCGGCCTGGGCCAGCTCCTGCACCATCCGGAACCGCTTGGGGTCGGCCAGGGCGCGCAGCACCCGGACCAGGCTCGTGTCGTCCATCCTGCCTATCGTCGTGGCGTGTATTGACGAATTTCTAACTATCGACGGCCGCGGCGTCAAGCGGCGGCACGCGCGTCAGCTCACGCTCTCGGCGGCGTAGCGGGCGATGAGGCCGGTCCGGACCGCGTAGCGGTGCACGGCGCGGAACACCCAGCCGGCGAGCAGCACGTCCGCCGCCGCGAGCACGGCTCCCGCCGCCAGCGCGCCGCCGGGCGGGTGGCCGCCGGCGAGGATCGCCCGCATCCCCTCGAACACGTACGACGGCGGCAGCGCGCGCGCGACCGGCCGCATCCAGGCGGGCAGCGTGGCCAGCGGGTAGAACACGCAGGCGAAGGGCGAGAGCACCGCCGGAATGGGCCAGATGAACCACTCGGCCGCGGGCCCGAGGCGCAGCACCACCGCGGCGCCCACGATGCCGAGGGCGATGCCGAACAGGAACAGCACCAGCAGGAACGCGGCGAGCAGCAGCCCGTAGCCGGCGTAGGACAGGCCGAAGGCCGCGACCGCCACCCCCAGCATCACGGCGAGTCCCACGGCGCTGGTCCCGATGCTCGAGAGCACCAGGCCGCCGAGATACTCCGACAGCCGCAGCGGCGAGGCGAAGACGTTCAGGAAGTTCCGCGACCACACGTCCTCGAAGAACGCCATCGTGACGCCCTGCATCACGCGGGCCTGGAAGTCCCACAGCAGCACCGCTCCGAGGAGCGCCGTCACCAGGCTGAAGCGGAAGCCGCCGGCGGCACCGAGATAGCGGCTGATGAACCCCCACAGCACCATGTCGATGCCGACCCACACGAACAGCGGAAACAGCCGCGACAGGCTGCCGCGGATCAGGTAGAAGTGCCGCAACACGACGGCGGCGACCCGGCCGGGACGCAGCGGGCTCACCCCTGCCCCAGCGAGAGCGGCTCCCGCGCCACGGTGATGAACAGCTCCTCGAGGTTGGCCTTGCCGTGCAGCGCCGGCAGTGCGCGCGGGTCGCCCTCGAGCAGGATGCGGCCACGCGACAGGAACAGCACCCGGTCGCACACCTCCACCACCTCGTGCATGTTGTGCGACGTCCACAGCGCGCCGCCGGTGTCCCCGGTCGCCAGGCGCCGGATCCTCACGCGCATGTCGCGCGCGGCGGCCGGATCGAGCGAGGCGGTCGGCTCGTCCAGCAGCAGCAGCCGCGGCCGGTTGAGCATCGCCTTGGCGAGCGAGAGCCGCGTCTGCTCGCCGGAGGACAGCACCCCGCTCTTGGTGTTCCGGAACCGGACCAGGTCGTACTCCCCGAGCAGCTCCTCGATGCGCTCCGCGAGCCGCGAGACGCCGTAGATCATCCCGAACACGCGGAGGTTCTGGGACACCGTCAGGTTGCCGGGCAGCGGCGAGTAGACGGCGGCGAAGTTGATGCGCTCGAGGACCGCGCTGCGGTGGGTGGCGAGGTCGAGCCCCTCGACGCTGACGCGACCCGCGTCCGGCGCCAGCACCCCGAGGACCATGTTGATGGTAGTCGTCTTCCCGGCGCCGTTGGGACCCAGCAGGCCGACGATCTCGCCGCGTGCGACCCGGAACGAGATCCCGTCCACCGCCACCACGCTCCCGTACGCCTTGCGGAGCCCGCTGGCGTCGAGCACGGCGGTCGCGCCGGGGGCGCTCGCGCTGCGCGGGGTCTGCGGATCCGGCGCCTGGCTCATGCTCTCGTGCTCTCCTCGCCGGCTGCGGCGCGTTGGCGCCGTCGCGGCCGGCCTGTATTATGTGCTGGCACCACGGGACTGTCATCGGCGGCATTCGGGAGGCCCGAGCCGGTCGGCGCGGAGGGGCGCGTGGCGGAGAAGAAGGAGAAGGCCAGGAAGGACAAGGCGGCGAAGGGCACCCGCCGGCGGAAGAAGGCGGAGCCGGACTCGCGCGGCATCCCCGCCGGGGAGCTGGCCGCGGGCGCGCCCGGCAGCGCGGCGGCGGCGCTCGCCGAGACGATCCGAGCCGACGGCGGCGCCGTGCTCGCGGTGTTCCGCGATCCGCTGGGCGGGCACTGGCAGGTGCTGGCCGGCCTTCCGGTCGCGAAGGTCGAGCCCACACCCTACCAGCGCGACCTGTCGGACGCGCACGTGGCGCGGTTGACCTCCGCGATCGACCGCCTCGGCCGCTACCTCGATCCGATCATCGCCGTGCCGGCGGGCGCCGGCGGCTACTGGACGCCGAACGGGCACCACCGCCTGGCGGCGCTCAAGCGTCTCGGCGCGCGCTCGGTCACGGCTCTGGTGGTGCCCGAGGTGGAGGTGGCGCGGCGGATCCTCGCGCTCAATACGGAGAAGGCACACAACCTGCGCGAGAAGGCGCTGGAGGTGAGTCGCCTCGCCGAGGCGCTGGTGGCGCTCGACGACCGTCCGGAGGCGGAGTTCGAGACCGAGTTCGAGGAGCCCGCGCTGCTCACGCTCGGGCTGTGCTACCGGCAGGACGGCCGGTTCGCGGGCGGCGCGTACCACCCGGTGCTGAAGCGGGTGGAGGCGTTCCTGCCCCACAAGCTCTCGAAGACGCTGGCGACCCGGCGGGAGCGCGCCGACAAGCTCATCGCGCTCGACGGCGCGGTGAACGACGCCGTGAAGGCGCTCAAGAGCCGCGGGTTCGAGAGCCCCTACCTCAAGGCGTTCGTCGTGGCGCGCATCAACCCGCTGCGATTCCAGCGCGGCGCGAAGGCCGAGTTCGACGAGACGGTGGACCGGATGCTCGCGTCCGCGCTCAAGTTCGACCCATCCAAGATCAAGGCCGACCAGCTGGCGAGCGCCGGCGGTCCGCCGGAGGAGTGACCGTGATCGAGATCCGCAGGACCCTTTCCGTTGTCGCGCTCGCGGCCGCCGGCTTCGCGGCCGTCGCCTGCCACAAGCCCGGGCCCCAAACCGCGGCCGGGGTGCCGGCGGCCCAGGGCGCCGCCGGCGACTCGCTGCCGGTGGTGGTCCTCGAGACGACCAAGGGCCGCATCGTCATCCAGCTCGACCGCAACCGGGCGCCCAAGACCGTGGAGAACTTCCTGAACCACGTGAACGCCCACTTCTACGACGGGCTGGTGTTCCACCGCGTGATCCGGGGCTTCATGATCCAGGCGGGGGTGCTCACGGCCGCCGGCATGGAGAAGACGTCGAACGCGCAGCCGGTGCCCAACGAGGCGGACAACGGGCTCAAGAACGTGCGCGGCGCAGTGGCCCTGGCGCGCACCTACGACCCGCAGAGCGGCGGCGTGCAGTTCTTCATCAACGTGGTGGACAATCCGCCGCTCGACTTCACGGCCAGGACGGTGGCCGGCTGGGGGTACGCGGTGTTCGGGCACGTGACGGAGGGGATGGACGTCGCGGACCGGATCTCGGCGGTGCCGACGACGCGCCAGGGGAGCTACGAGAATCTGCCGGTGGAGCCGGTGGTGATGACCCGGGTGTATGTGCAGGAAGCAAAGTGAGAGGTGAGGGGTGAGGGGTGAGAGGCGACGGCGTGACGCCTCACTTCTCACCTCTCACGATCTATCACGCTGACACTTCTCTGCGCCGCCGGCACGATGATGAGATCCAGGACGTTGACGTGCTCGGGGACGCCCACCACGTAGGCCACCGCGTCCGCGACGTCGTCCGGGGATAGCGGCCGGAAGCCCTCGTACACCTGCTTCGCCCGGGCAGCGTCGCCGTCGAACCGCGCCAGGGCGAACTCCGTCTCCACGTGGCCCGGGTCCACGCTCGAGACCCGCACCCGGGTGCCGGCCAGGTCGAGATTCATCCCCTCGGTGAGCGCCTTGACCCCGAACTTGGTCGCGTTGTAGACGTTGCCGCCCTGGTAGACCTGGTGGCCCGCGGTGCTCCCGATGTTCACGACGTGGCCGGTGCCGCGCCGCACCATCAGCGGCAGCACCGCGCGCGACACGTTGAGCAGCCCCTTGAGATTGGTGTCGATCATCCGGTCCCAGTGGTCCGGATCGCCCTCGTGCAGCTTGGCGAACCCCGCGGCGAGCCCCGCGTTGTTGAGCAGAATGTCCGGTACCCGGCCCGCGGCCGCCAGCGCGCCCACCGCCCGGTCCACCGCGCCGCGGTCGCGCACGTCCACCGCCGCCACCTCGACGCGGACCCCGTGCGCCTTCTCCAGCTCCGCGGCGGCCCGCTCGAGCCGTTCCCGGCGGCGGGCCCACAGAACGAGCTGCGCCCCGTCGGCCGCGAAACGGCGGGCGCAGGAGAGGCCGATGCCGGAGCTGGCACCGGTGACGAGCGCGAGCTTGCCGTGGATGCGGGTCATGGGACCTGAATGGTACACCGGCCCCCGGTCCGCCGGAACGACGCGGAGCCCCCGTCGGTACCAGTCCGGAGGCAGGCCGTTCCGCCCGCCGCCCCCCGCGGGTCAGTAACGAGTAGCCCTCACGCCCGTTCAGGACCCGTTCGTGCCTCGCGGGAGGTCCCATGACCGCTCCGTCGCTGCTCGCCACGCCCGCTCCCGCTCCCCCCGAGGCGCCGTCCGCGCGGCGGCTCGTGGTGGTGAGCAACCGCCTGCCGTTCCAGGTCGAGCGGGAAGCGGGGCAGGTGCACTTCACCCGCTCGCCCGGGGGCCTGGTGGCGGCGCTCGAGCCGGTGCTCGAGCAGCGGGGAGGCGTGTGGATCGGGTGGCCCGGCGTGCCGCGCGAAGAGGCGGGACCGGGCGGCGTGCCGCTGCCGGCGACCGGCCGGCTGACCTACCGGCAGGTCGCGCTCACCGGCGCGGAGATCGCGCAGTACTACGCCGGCTTCGCCAACCGCACGCTGTGGCCCCTGTTCCACTACTTCCTCGGGCACACCCAGATCGACGGTGCCACCTGGCGCGCCTACGAGCGCGTGAACGAGCGGTTCGCGCAGCTGGCGGCGGCCGAGCAGCCGGACGCGCCGCTGTTCTGGATCCACGACTATCAGCTGCTGCGGGTGCCGCACCACCTCCGGCGGCTGGCGCCGGCCGCCCGGATCGCCTTCTTCCTGCACATCCCCTTCCCGGCGACCGACGTGTTCCGGGTGCTGCCGTGGTCGCGCAGCCTGCTGCGGGGGGTGCTGGCCTGCGACCTCGTGGGCTTCCACGTGCCCGCCTACGTGAACCACTTCCTCACCTGTGCCGAGCGGCTGCTGGGCTGCGAGGTGGACCGCACCGCGGGCGTGGTGCGGTTCGAGGGACGGACGGTGTCGGTGCAGGCGCATCCGATCGGCATCGACGTGGCCCTGATCGAATCGCTGGCGCGCGGCCCGAACGGTGCGCCGCGTCCCCCGGCCGGCGAGCGGGTGGCCGAGATCCTCGGCGTGGACCGCCTCGACTACACCAAGGGCATCCACGAGCGGCTGCTCGCGGTGGAGCGGCTGCTCGAGCGCTACCCGGCGTACCGCCGACGGGTGCGGTTCACGCAGGTGATGGTGCCGAGCCGGGAGCGGGTCGCCGAGTACTCGGATCTCAAGCGCCAGATCGACGAGGCGGTCGGCCGGATCAACGGGCGGTTCTCGGAGGCCGGCTGGACCCCGGTGCACTACCTGGTGCGCTCGCTCCCGCCGGCCGAGCTGGTGCCGCTGTACCGGCACGCCGACGTCGCGCTGCTCACCCCGCTCAGGGACGGGATGAACCTGGTCGCGAAGGAGT
The DNA here is from genome assembly GCA_035502185.1 of Gemmatimonadales bacterium. NCBI lineage: Bacteria > Pseudomonadati > Gemmatimonadota > Gemmatimonadia > Gemmatimonadales > Gemmatimonadales bacterium. The sequence goes on along the minus strand of DATJUT010000112.1, from coordinate 90,886 downwards.
ACGCCGCGGCGCAGCTCGAGGACGACGGCGTGCTGATCCTCTCGGAGATGGCCGGTGCCGCCGACGAGCTGCAGGAGGCGCTGCTGGTGAATCCGTTCGACGTCGAGGCGGTCGCCGACGCCCTGCACCGCGCGCTCGCGATGTCGCAGGACGAGCGGCGGGCGCGCATGTCGGCGCTGCGCGACCGGGTCCGCGCCAACGACGTGCATGCCTGGGTGGACCGCTTCGTCGCGGCCGCCGAGGCCGCCGCGGACCGTTCCCGGGCCTCGGTGGCGTCGCCGGCGGACGCGGCGCGCCGCCGCCTCGCCCCGTGGCTGTCGGAGCGGCCGGCCGTGGCGCTGTTCCTGGACTACGACGGCACCCTCACGCCGCTGGTGCCGCGGCCCGAGGACGCCACGCTCTCGGAGGCGGCGCGGGCCACGCTCGAGCAGGCGGCCCGCACGCCGAACCTCGACACGGTCGTCGTCTCCGGGCGCTCGCTCGCCGACGTCCGGCAGCTGGTGGGCATCGCGGGCCTGACCTACGTGGGCAACCACGGCTTCGAGATCGAGGGGCCGGGGATCTCCTTCCGCCACGACCGCACCGACCGCTTCCTCGCGGCCCTGGAGCGGGCGGCCGCCGCGCTGGAGGAGCTGCGGATCCCGGGCGCGCAGGTGGAGCGGAAGGGCATCACCCTGAGCTGCCATCTCCGCGGGGTGCCGCCGGAGGAGCGGGAGCATGCCGAGCAGCTGGTGGAGTCGGTGCTGCGCCGCCAGCGGCTGCGCGTGACCCTCGGGCACGAGGTGCTCGAGGCGCGGCCCGGCATCGACTGGCACAAGGGCCGCGCGGTGCTCCACGTGCTGGTGCGGCGCCACGGCGCCGACTGGCCCTCGCGCGTGCGCGCGCTCTACATCGGCGACGACGTGACCGACGAGGACGCGTTCCGCTCGCTCCGCGGCATCGGGCGGTCGATCTGCGTGACCAGCACGCACTTCCCGACGGCGACGGCGTCGGACCTCGATCTGCCCGACCCCGACGCGGTGTTGCAGCTGCTGCGCTGGCTCGCGGCGGGCGGCTTCGCGCAGCCCGCGACATGAGCGGGACGCCGGCGGCGGCGTACCCCGCGATCGGCGACTATGCCGTCATCGGCGATCTCCACACGGCGGCCCTGGTGGGCCGCAACGGCTCGGTGGACTGGTGGTGCGCCCCGCGGTTCGACTCCCCCAGCGTCTTCGGCGCGCTGCTCGACGCCGCCCACGGCGGGCGCTGGAGCATCGCGCCCCGCGGATCGTGGACCAGCGAGCAGCGCTACCTGCTCGCGACCAACGTCCTGGTGACCACCTTCCACACCGAGAGCGGGGGCATCGTCGCGGTCACGGACTTCATGCCGGTGGCCGGCGCCCGCCACCGCTCCAGCGAGATCCACCGCCGCGTCAGCTGTCCCCGGGGCGCGGTGGAGATGGAGGTGGTGTTCGCGCCGCGATTCGATTACGGCGCGCTCAAGGTGGAGCTGATGGTACGCCGCCACGGCGTCCTGGCCACCGACGTCGAGGACGACGTCGCCACCCTCGCCGCCCCGCCGGACATCACCTGGCAGGTCGAGGAGGGGTGCGCGGTCGCGCACCTGGCGCTCCGGGCCGGCGAGGCGGCGTGGTTCGTCCTCCGCCACGACGACGACGAGGTCCACCCCGTCGAGGACTACTGCTCCGACGAGAAGCTCGACGCCACGGCGCGCTGGTGGGACGAGTGGCTCGCCCGGCTCGACTACCGCGGGCCCTACCGGCAGGAGGTCGAGCGCAGCGCCCTGGTGCTGAAGCTGTGCAGCTACGAGCCGAGCGGTGCGATCATCGCCGCGCCCACGACGTCGCTCCCCGAGACCCCGGGCGGCGAGCGCAACTGGGACTACCGGTACGTCTGGCTGCGCGACGCGGCGTTCGTCCTCTACGGCCTCGAGCGGTTGGGCCTGCTGTCGGAGGTGGACGGGTTCCTCCGCTTCCTCAAGCGCGTATCCCGGCGCTCCGACGGCCGGCACCTGCAGATCATGTACGGCGTGGACGGCCGGCGCGACCTTCCCGAGGAGACGATCCCGCGGCTCGACGGCTACCGCGGCGCGCGGCCCGTGCGCGTGGGCAACGCGGCCGCCGGCCAGTTCCAGCTCGATGTCTACGGGGAGCTGCTCGAGACCGTGGCCCTGTGGTACCGCCGCGGGCCCGTGACCGAGGGATTGTGGAAGGTGCTGCGCCAGCTCGTGGACTGGACGGCGACCCACTGGCGCGAGCCGGACTTCAGCATCTGGGAGGCGCGCGGCGAGCCGAAGCACTACGTGTTCAGCAAGGTGATGGCCTGGGCGGCCCTCGACCGCGGGGCCCGCATCGCCACCCGACTGCAGCTCCCCGCCGTCGCGGACGCGTGGCGGCGCGAGGCGCGGGCCGTGCACGCCGCGGTGCTCGAGCGCGGCTGGGACCCGGGCCGCCGCGCCTTCGTCCAGGCGTTCGGCGAGCCGCAGCTCGACGCCGCGGTGCTGATCATCCCCAACATCGGCTTTCTGCGCCGCAGCGACCCACGCGTCCGCAGCACGCTCGAGGCGGTGCGGCGCGAGCTGGCCTCGCCCTGCGAGGACCTGATCTACCGCTACCGCGCTCCCGACGGCCTCACCGGCGGCGAGGGCACGTTCGTGGCGTGCAGCTTCTGGGTGGTGCAGAACCTCGCGATGGTCGGCGAATTCGCGGAGGCGGAGCGGCTGTTCCGCCACCTGCTGCGGCGCGCCAACCACGTGGGCCTGCTGGCGGAGGAGATCGACCCCGCCTCCGGCGAGCAGCTCGGCAACTTCCCGCAGGCGCTCTCCCACGCGGCATTGCTTGGCACGGCGTATTTGCTGGAGCGGCTGCGGCCGGGTGGGGCGAGCCCGGCTTCGGGGGCGACCTAGACTGGCGGTGGGGGGCAGGTGGTGGGTCGTGGTACTCGCCACCACCACCGACCACCCACGACCTGCCAACAGCCGTGTCTCACGGCGTGGTGCGGATGTGGATCGGTACCACCATCTCGCCCCAGTGGAGCCTGAGGATCGCCGAATCGGGCGCCACGACCGGGAAGTAGAAGGCGAGGGCGTCCATGTGGCTGCCCGTCTCCGGCGTCACCTCGACCCGCAGGGCGTCCTGGCTCTCGCCGGGATACGGGAAGTGGAAGACGTGGACCGCGCGACTGAACACGATCGTCCACCGGTCGGGCCGCGGGATGGTCCACAGGGTGTAGGCGCCGCCCGCGAGCGCGCGCCCCTCGATCAGCACGTCGCGGCTGAAGGTGATGGTGGTCGCCGAATCGGCGCCCGGGTGCCAGATCTCGTTCCACCGCGCGACGCCCTGCTCGCCGAACAGCTTGCGCCCGCGCGCCACCGGCCGGTTGTACTCGATCGCGATGTCGGTGGTGCCCACGCGCTGGCTCACGGTCGCGCGCTGGCTGAACGGGATGCCCTGGGCCGCGGCCGGCGGCGAGGTCAGCAGGAGCGCCGCCACGAGTGCGGCGGCCCACACCCTTACACCCGACACCCGACACCCGCCTTCATCTCGACTCACAACCCTCCGTACCACGGATACCCCTGATCCTCCCAGTAGCCGCCCGGCCGCGTGTCCGTGAATTCCACCGCCACCAGGTACTTGGTGTTCTTGTAGCCGAGCTTGGTCGGCGAGTACAGCCGGAGCGGCGCACCGTGGTCCGGCATCAGCGGGCGGTCGTTGTAGGCGTACGCCAGGATCGTCTGCGGGTGCATCGCCGAGGCCAGGTCCCACCCGTTGCTGTAACCGTTGTCGAAGGAACGGAAGCTGACGTAGCGCGCCGACGGCAGCGGCTCCGCCATCTCCGCCAGCGCCCGGAACGGCACGCCCGCCCAGGTCGCGATCGCGGTCCATCCCTCCACGCAGTGGTGCTTGACGGTGTACGACAGCCGCGGCATCGCGACCAGCTGGCCGATGGCCAGGGCCGCGGGGCGGCGCACCAGGCCGCCGACGCGGAGCCGCCACGCGGCGGGATCGCGCAGCAGCGGCACGGCGTCGCTGACGTAGTAGCCGGGGAACTCCGAATCCGCGGTCCGGCGCGCCGGCGCGTACTCGCGCGCCAGGCGCGAGGAGGAGAACAGCCGCGCGCTCACCCAGTCGTTGACGCCCGACCAGGCCAGCAGGGGCGGCCTCAGCGCCCGGCCACCGTCCCAGCCGCACGCGGCGCCGAGCGCCGAGGCTCCGGCCGCGGCCGCACCCAGGAGGAACCGCCGGCGATCGAGATCAGTCATGGCTCGGGAACCTCCCGCGGTACCATCCGGTGATCATCGCGGGCAGCGACGCCACGTCCACCGCGAACACCAGGACGACGTGCACGACGATGAAGGCGACGAACAGCCAGACCGCGACGAAGTGCCAGTAGCGCGCCAGCTCGTAGCCGCCGAACAATCCGGTGAGCCACCACAGCTGCACCGGCTTCCACAGCGCCAGCCCCGTCAGCACCGACACCATCCCCAGCACGACGATGAAGCTGTACGCTCCCTTCTGGAGCGCGTTGTGCTTCCCCTGCGGCGGGTGCTCGCGCCTGAGGTGGAGGTAGTACTTCTGCATCTCGATGGCGGGGCCCACGTCGCGGGGCCGGAACAGCAGCGACCGCCATTCGCCCGAGACGACCAGGTAGCCGAGGTAGAGGAGGCCGTTCAGCACCAGCGGCCACATCAGGAAGAAGTGCCAGTTCAGGCCGCCGGCGAGCCATCCGCCGAGGCGGGCCCACCGCGGCACCGCGTGCGAGTCCAGCGGATTCGGCAGCGGGAGCCTGGTGCCGCGGATGCCGAAGCGCGGGTACGCGTCGTAGATCTGGAGCCCGCTGGCCACCATCCCGATCAGCACCACCGTGTTCACCCAGTGGGTGACGCGCACGATCCAGTGATGGCGGCGCACGGGAACGCGCGCCGCGGCGGTGGCGGCCCGCGACTCCCGGGTCTCGGGGAGCGGCGGCTCGACCTCCCCGGCCGCTGCGGTGTCGGCCTCCGTCTCGGCGAGTGCTGCCGCCGCCGTCCCGGCCGCCGGTGAAGACCCGGCAGCGTCCGTCGCGGCGGCGCCGGCGTCGGCGGGCAATTCGGGAGCGTGATCCGACGCGACGGCGCTCGGCTCCGGCTCCGGGCCGCTCGCAGGCGGCGCGCCGGACGGCGGTGGCGATTCGCCTTCGGCGGACGGCGGCGGCGCGCCGCCCTCTTCGGAGGGCGTGGTCGGGTCGGTCATGGGATGACGGGTAGATAAGGCCCCCACGCCGGCGCATCAAGGGCGACCGATCGGGCCGGTCGCCTTGCGCCGTTCCGACGCGCGAGCGAACATCTCCTCCGCCACCGCCGCCACGTCCGGAGCGAACGATCCACCTTCCCCTGCTCGTCCCCACCCTGGCCCTCCCGGTCGCGCCGTTCGTCGGCGGCGACCCGGTCACCTCGGTCGCGCCGGTGCTGCTCGCGCTGGCGGCGATTCTCGCCGCCGCCAAGCTCGGCGGCGACCTCGCGGTCCGCGTCGGCCAGCCCGCCGTGCTCGGCGAGCTGATGGCGGGCGTCGTCCTCGGCAACCTGGATCTGGCCGGCGTCGGCTGGTTCCGCTCGCTGACCGGCGACGCGTCCATCGGGATGCTCGCCCAGCTCGGCGTGCTGATCCTGCTGTTCGAGGTCGGGCTCGAATCCACGGTGCGCGAGATGCTGAAGGTGGGCGCGACGGCCGCGGCGGTCGCCTGCCTGGGCGTCGCGGCGCCGTTCGCCCTGGGGTGGGGCGTCGGCGCGCTGCTGCTGCCGGGTCACAGCGCCTACTCCCACGCGTTCCTCGGTGCGACCCTCACCGCGACCAGCGTCGGCATCACGGCGCGGGTCCTGAAGGACCTCGGGAAGACGCGGGCCGCCGAGGCGCGCATCATCCTCGGCGCCGCGGTGATCGACGACGTGCTCGGGCTGGTGATTCTCGCGGTCGTCGCCGGCGTCATCGAGGCCGCGAACCGGGGCACCACCCTGTCCCCGGCCGCCGCAGCGATGGTGGTGGCCAAGGCCGCCACGTTCCTCGTGGGCTCGCTCGCCCTCGGCGTGGCACTGTCGCCGTGGCTGTTCCGGGTCGCCGCGCGCCTGCGGGCGCCCGGCGTGCTGCTCGCGACCGCGCTGGTGCTGTGCTTCGTGTTCGCCGGGCTGGCGGCCGAGGTCGGGCTCGCGCCCATCGTGGGCGCGTACGCGGCCGGTCTGATCCTCGAGGACGTGCACTGGAACGCCTTCACGAGCCGCGGCGAGCGCAGCGTGCGCGAGCTGGTGCAGCCGGTGGCGTCGTTCCTGGTGCCGGTGTTCTTCGTGCTGATGGGCATGCGGGTCGAGCTGCGGGCCTTCGCCCAGCCCGCCGGCCTCGGGCTCGCGCTGCTGCTGACCCTGGCGGCGATCGCCGGCAAGCAGGCCTGCGCGCTGGGCGCCTGGGGCTGGCGAATGGACCGGCTCTCGGTGGGCCTGGGGATGATCCCGCGCGGCGAGGTGGGCCTGATTTTCGCCAGCATCGGCCTGGGGCTCACCCTGCACGGCGAGCGGATCGTGGACGAGCGGATCTACACGGCCGTGGTGATCATGGTCATCGTCACCACGCTGGTGACGCCGCCGGCGCTGAAGTGGAGCCTGGGGCGCGGCGCGCGGAGCCGGGTCTCGGACGGAGGCGCCTGACCGCCGAGCGCCGGCGGCGGCCGTGAGAAGCCCCGCCACCCGGCTCGGGCGGCGGGGCTTGGGCATCACCTAGCCGAGACGCGACGCCCCGCGCCGCGGGCGCTAGCGCACGCCGCGCGTCACCACGAAGTCGTCGCGGCGGTTCTTCTGCCACGCGTCCTCGTCGTGACCGCTGTCCAGCGGACGCTCCTTGCCGTAGGAGATGATCGTGATCCGGCCGTCGGCGATGCCGTGCGCCGTCAGCCACCGCTTGGCCGCGGCGGCGCGCCGCTCACCCAACGCCAGGTTGTACTCGTCCGAGCCGCGCTCGTCGCAGTTCCCCGCGACCTGGATCAGCAGCTGCGGGTGGACCTGCAGGATGCCCAGCTTCTGCTGGAGCAGGCTGAGGTCGTTCGCCTTCAGGTCGGCCCGATTGTAGTCGAAGTGCACCCGCTCGGCCAGCATCGTCGCGTCCGCCGCGTCGAGCCCCGTGTTGGTCACGTCCTTCGCCGAATCCACCGTCTCGCGCATCACGGCCGCGCGGACGGAGTCGGCGTGCGACTCGGCCTTCTGCGCCCGGGCGATCGAGTCGGCCCGCGCCATCGCCAGCATCGAATCCCGGTGCATCTGCTCGCGCAGCTCGTCCGTGGCCGTCGGCGCCGGCGGCGCCACCGCGACCGGCTTGGGGTTCCGGCTGCACGCCGCCAGCAGGGCCACCGCCCCGGCCGCCGCCAATCTGCCTGCTCTCGGTATCATGCTACGACCTCCGCTCGTGGGTGGACTTGGTCCTCCTTGTACCCCGCCCGCGACCGGAGTGCCGTGCGGCGTTCCGGTCCCGCCCCGCGCGCCGGAGCCGCCCGCCGGAGCGCTCCGCCCGCTCCTCCTCGAACAGCATCAGCGGCTCCAGCGTCGCCACCCCGAGCTCGGCGGTGAACCGCTCGAACAGGCGCGCGAAGCGGGCAAGCTGGCCGGGAGGGAACCGCCGCAGGGCCGTCACCATCCGGTGCTGCGCGGACTCCGGCGCCCGCGCCAGGGCCCGCCGGCCCGCCGGCGTGAGCGTCAGGACGATGCTGCGCCCGTCGGCCGCCGACCGGTGCCGACGCACCAGCCCCCGCTCCACCAGCCGGCTCACGACCACCGACACCGAGCTCTTGTGGGTCAGGGTGCGCGTGGCCAGGTCGTTGAGCGACAGGGCCGGCGCGTCCGCCAGCCGCTCGAGCACGAAGTGCTGCGCCCCGCTGATGCCCAGCCCGGCCTCCGCCGCCTGCGCGGCGGCGCGGAACGCGCGCACCGTGCGGCGCAGCGAGTTCAGGACGGAGCGGGCATGCCGGACCTGCGCCCCGGCCGGGCGGGCTCCCATGCCATCACATTAGTTGGGAATATAACCATACGCAAGGCGTCGCCCGGCCGGGCCGGATCGCGACCGCGGCCGCCGGCGCGCGCCGGCGGCGCTGCAGCGCAGCTTCGGCCTCCCGCAGGGCCGCCGGGCGTTCCCCGCCCCGGCTACTCCACCTTCAGCCGGTATCCCACCCCGGATTCCGTCACCAGGTACTTCGGCCGCGACGGATCGTCCTCCAGCTTGTGGCGGAGCTGCGTCATGTACACGCGGACGTAGTGGGTGTGCTCCACGGCGTTCGGGCCCCACACCTCCTTCAGCAGCAGCCGGTGGGTGAGCACCTTGCCCGCGTGGCGCACCAGCGTGGCGAGCAGCTTGTACTCGATCGGGGTGAGATGGACCTCCCGCTCCCGGCGGAACACCAGCCGCGCGCCGAGGTCCACCTTGAGGTCGCCCACGACGAACACCGGCTCCGCGCCGCCGTCCTCGGCGACGTGGCGCAGCGCCACCCGCAGGCGGGCCAGCAGCTCCCCCAGGCCGAACGGCTTGGTGAGGTAGTCGTCGGCGCCAGCGTCGAGCGCCGCGATCTTGTCCTGCTCCCGGCCCCGGGCCGAGATCACGATGACCGGGACGCGGGACCACTCGCGCACCCGCCGGGTCAGCTCGATCCCGTCCATGTCGGGCAGCCCGAGGTCGAGCAGGATCACGTCGGGGTTGCGGCCCGCGGCCTGGGCGAGCCCCTCGCGGGCCGTGACGGCCTCGACCAGGCGGTAGTCGTGGGCTTCCAGCGACGCCTTGAGGAAGCGTCGCATCTGGGCCTCGTCCTCGATCACCAGCACCGTCGGCGCGACGTCGCTCATCGCATCCCGCGGTCGGGGGTCGGCAGAAGCTAACTCGCCTCGGCCTCGGCGGGAACGCTCGCGGGCGGATTGCCGGCGAGCGGGATGGTGAAGCGGAACACGGCGCCGCCGCCCGGGCGGTTCTCGGCCCACATCCGGCCGCCGTGTGCGGTCACGATGCCCCGGCAGATGGTGAGTCCCAACCCCACCCCGGCGACCGACGTGGCGCCGGCGACCCGGTAGAACTTGTCGAAGATTCGGGTCTCCTCCCCGGCCGGAAGACCCGGGCCGTGGTCGGCGACCTCGACGACCACCGCGGCATCGCTCGCGGCGGCCGAGATCTCGATCGGCGTGCCGGGCGGGGTGTACTTGGCCGCGTTCTCCAGCAGGTTCACCAGCACCTGCTCGACCAGCAGCCCGTCCATGTACAGCAGCGGCAGGTCCGGCGGGAGCGCGACCGTGACCGGATGCTCGCGCAGCCGCTGCTCGAGCCGGATGAGCGCCACGCCCACCACCTCCTCCAGCGGCTGCCATTCCTTCTGCACCTCCAGCGCGCCGCTCTCCACCCGGATCATGTCGAGCAGGTTCCCGATCAGCCGGTTCATGCGCGTGGATTCCTCGAGGATGGCCTGGACGAGGTCGCGCCGCGCCGCCTCCGAGAGGGCGCCGCCGTCCTCCAGCAGGCTGCTCGCCGCGCCCGTGATGGCGCCGAGCGGCGTGCGCATGTCGTGCGACAGGCTGCTCAGCAGCGCCGTGCGCAGCCGCTCGGCTTCCGCCGTGACCTGCTCGCGCTGCGCCTGCTCGGCCAGCAGCGCCCGCTCCAGCGCCCCGGCGGCCTGCGCCGCGAAGGCCTCGAGCAGGTGCACCAGCGCCGGATCCTGGAGCCGCCGCGGGTCGTCCGGCCGCACCCCCATGACGCCGATGGTGCCCGCCGATCCCTCCAGCGGCACGTAGCGCGCCCGGGCCGCCGGCAGCGTGTCCGTGCCGATGCCCGCCGGCTGCCGGTGATCGAACACCCACTGCGCGACGCTGCGCTCCTTCTCGTCCATCGGATACGCGGACCCGGCCCCGACCGGGATCTCCACCCGCCCGGCCTCGTTCGGCAGGAGGACCTGCACCTGCGCCCCGAGGGCGCTGGCCAGGTGCCGCTCCGCCGCGGCCACCAGCTCCCCGCGTCCCCGGGTGGCGGCCAGGTCCCGGCTCATGGCGTACAGCGTCGCCGTGTCGCCCTCGCGGGCCCGCGCGGTCTCCGCCTGCGCGCGGATCCGGAGCGTGAGCGCGCTCATCACCAGCGCGATCACCAGCATCACCGCGAAGGTCACGACGTAGCGGACGTCCGACACGGCGAACGTGTGGTACGGCGGCACGAAGAAGTAGTCGAACAGCGCGATGCTGAGCAGCGCGGCGGAGAGCGACGGTCCGCGGCCGTAGCGGGACGCCACCAGCACCACGCCGAGCAGGTAGACCATCGCCACGTCCGTGACCGACAGGAGCCGGAACACGAGGGCCGCCAGCGCCGTGGCCACGGCCACGATGAGGCCGGCCCGCAGGTACTCGCCGGCCGGCGAGCGGCGGCCGCCGCCCGCGCGGCGCCGGGGCCGCGCCGAGACGTCGCCGCTGATGGCGTACACGTCCACGTCGCCGCTCCCCCGCACCAGCTGGTCGAGCGTGGAGCCGTACAGCTTGTCGCGCCAGCGCGGATGCGTCGGCTTGCCGATCACGATCTTGGTGACGTTGTGCTGGCGGGCGTACTCCAGGATCGCGTCGGCGGCGCTCTGGCCGCTGAGCGAGGCGGTCACGGCGCCGAGCGACTCGGCCAGCCGGAGATTGCCCAGCAGGGCGTCGCGGTCCCCGGGCGACACCCGCTCGCCGGGGCGCTCCACGTGCACGACCCGCCACTCGCACTTCAGGCCGGTGGCCATGCGCTTGCCCGCCCGCACCAGCCGCGCGCCGTCCGGGTTCGGCCCGATGCACACCAGCAGCCGATCGCCGGCCGGCCAGGTCGAGTGAATGCCGGCATCCCGCATGTAGCCGCGCATCTGCGCGTCCACCCGCTCGGCCGCGCGCCGCAGCGTCAGCTCGCGCAGCGCGATCAGGTTCCCCTTGCGGAAGAACCGCTCGATGGCCGCCGCGGCCTGCTCCGGCACGTAGACCCTGCCCTGCCTCAACCGCGCCAGCAGGTCGTCGGCCGACAGGTCGGCCAGCTCGATCTCGTCCGCCTGGTCGAACACGGCGTCGGGCAGCGTCTCGCGCACCGTGACCCGGGTGATCTGGGCCACCACGTCGTTGAGACTCTCGATGTGCTGGACGTTCAGCGTGCTGTAGACGTCGATGCCCGCGGCCAGCAGCTCTTCCACGTCCTGCCAGCGCTTGGCGTGGCGCGAGCCGGGAGCATTGGAGTGGGCCAGCTCGTCCACCAGCAGGAGGCCGGGATGGCGCGCCAGCGCGGCGTCGAGATCGAACTCCTGGAGCGTGATGCCGTGGTACTCGACGCTGCGCCGCGGCAGCGTCGGCAGGCCCTCCAGCAGCGCGGCGGTCTCGGGCCGGCCGTGGGTCTCGACCACGCCGACCACGACGTCCACCCCCTCCTTCGCCCGGGCCCGCGCCGCCTCCAGCATCGCGTAGGTCTTGCCCACGCCGGGCGAGGCGCCGAAGAAGATCTTGAGGCGCCCGAGGCCGGCCTCCCGCTCCTCCTCGCGCAGCCTGGCGAGCAGGGCTTCAGGATCGGGGCGGCCGTCGCTCATGGGTATGGTCCTCAGCCGGGGAACCCGAGGTCGGTGCGGTGCGGCGGGCCGTCAGCGGCCGTCGTGCCGGGGCCGGGCGGCGGCCCGGCCGCGCCGCAGCCGGCGCGGCGGGAGCAGCTCCGCCTCGCCCGGCACCTTCTTGGCGAGGAAGACCGCGGCATCCAGCCGGTAGAAGTTGCGGGACCGGTAGAAGTGGAGCGCCGTCTCGTTGTTCTCCGCCACCTCGAGGACGAGGTGGGTGCAGCCCCGCACCCGCGCCAGGTGGTCCAGCTGCTCGAGGATGAAGCCGCCGATGCCGCGCCCCTGGTACGACGGGTGAACGGCCAGCTCGTCCACGAACAGCGGGCGCATCTCCCGCTTCTCGAAGTAGGCCTCGTTGATCCAGTTGTCGGCGCCGGCGACCCCGAAGGCGCATTCGGCGTACCCGACGATCTCCGCGCCCGACTCCGCGACCAGCTCGAAGAGGAGCTGTTCGACCGACTCGTCCTCGTACACGTCCAGGAAGTGCCGCTTGAGGCGGGGCCGCTGGTACTCGACCGTCTCGCGGTTGACGTCCCGGAACGTCCGCTTCAGGAACTCCCACACGCGGTTGAGGTCCCGGCGGTGGATCCGGCGGACCCGCAGCTGGAGGTCTCCCAGTCGTTTGTCACTCGCCATTGGGCGTCGCCTGGCCGGCACGGGGAGCCCGGCGCGGTCCGCTCGGGTGTGAGCGGAGCCCCCGCGGCGGTTCCCCGCCCGGCGTGACCGGACCGGCATTAAGGTATATCGGTCACGGCGCCGGCCGATATGGAGGAGGCGGTTACGCCCGCCGCGCCGCGGACCGCCGGCCCTGGCCCGGCCGCTCAGAGCTTGACCAGCACCGCGCAGTTGATCCGGTTCTCCGTGTTCCTGAGGTCCGGCGCCCAGTTGCTGACGCTCGAGCCCGGCGCGCCCTGGTTGCCGCCCGGAGGCGTGACCCCGCCCGGCCCGGCGAAGTAGGGCACGCTGGCGTGGCGGTGGTCGAACTCCATCCGGAAGGTCACGAACTGGTCGGGCATATAATCCAGCGTGACCGAGGCGTCCCAGGCGGTGAACTGGTCCCCCGGATTCTCCGTGAAGTACGGCGTCCCCGAAAACGCGGTCGCCCCGTTGATGGGCGGCATCAGCACCAGGTAGCGCCCCGGGTTGGTCATCGCGCCGCCGCCCAGGGTCACGGCGTAGATGTCCTTCGCGAACCAGAAGCGGTTGTAGAACATGAACCCGAGGAAGGCCTGCTTCGGACCCAGGGCCGTGCCGGTGCAGCTCACGCCCCCGCCGTTCTCGCAGCCCGCGTCCACCGTGAGCGAGAACGCCCCCTTGTCGGGGAAGCTCCCGGGCCGGTCGAGGTACTTGAGCTGCACGCTGTTGTCGCTGTGCACCCGCGCCCGTCCCGGAATGCCGAGCCAGTCGTAGCCGTAGTAGCTGTTGGACAGCACCGACACCGATCCGTTCGGCCGCCACAGCACCTGCAGGCCGAGGCCCGGCACCTGGTTGAACATGCCGTACGACTGCCAGCCGTTGATGAGCCACGGCTCGATCTTCAGCTTGTCGCTCGGGAAGATCTGGACCCGCATCCCGTTGAAGAACCAGGGGGTGTTGCTCGAGACATAGGAGGGCTGGTACGCCCAGTTGTCGAAGTTGTAATAGCCGAACAGCCCCACGTACGACATGAAGATGCCGGCCTCGAAGTTGATCCCGTTCCACTTGTTCCAGTGGTAGCCGCCGTACGCCTCCGAGATGTAGCGGTACGCGTCGGCCAGGTCCCACTGGCCCCGCGCGGGGCTGGCGTCGTTGCGCGGCGTCATCGTCGAGTACATGCCGAACTGGGTCATCAGCCGGCCGATCGCGTGCTCGGTGTGGAAGTCGCCGCCGACGCCGAGCTGCTGCACCTGGACCTCGCCGGTGCGCCCGCTTTCGCTGGTGCCGACCAGCGTATGGTCGGCCGGACGGTTGAAGTCCCCGATGTACGAGGCGTCGAGCCGGAACTCACCCGTGAAGTACTTCGAGTCGAGCACCGACACGGTCTGCCGCGGGTTGCCCTGCAGCCAGGTGAAATCGGCGAAGGCGAACGGAGCCCTGGCCGGCGTGGTGTCGGCCGCGGGCGCGCCCGGGTGGGTGGTGTCGCCCGCCGCGGCGGCCTGGGCCGACGCGCTCCTGGCCAGGAACGAAGCGAAACCGACGGTGAACAGCAGCACGATGGACGGACGCATGGTGCGTGTCTCCGGTGATGGCAGTGGGCGCCCGCGGCTCGTTGCGCCGCCGACACCAGTCTTGGACGTGGGAATCAGTGGGGTGACGACGTTCCGCCGAGGCTGTCGAGGGCCAGGTTGAGCCACAGGACGTTGACGCGGGGCTCGCCGAAGACGCCGAGCATACGGCCTTCCGTGTGCCGGTCCACCAGCGCGCGCACCTGCGCCTCCGTCAGCCCGCGCGCGCGGGCCACGCGCGGCACCTGCAGCTGGGCGCTGGCCGGCGAGATGTGCGGATCGAGCCCCGAGGCCGACGAGGTGACGAGGTCGGACGGGATCTGCCCCTTCACCACGTGGTCCAGCTTCACGGCGCTGTCCACGGCCTGCACGATCAGCGTGTCGGCCAGCTTCGCGCTCGTGGGCCCCAGGTTGGTGCCGCCCGACAGGGTGTCGTCGTAGCCGCTGCCGGCCGCCGAAGGCCGCGCGTGGAAGTAGCGGGCGCTCGCGAACGTCTGCCCGATCAGGAGGCTCCCCACCACGTGCCCGTCCACCGTGACCAGCGAGCCGTTGGCCTGGCGCGGGAACAGGAGCTGGGAGATCGCGGTGACGGCGCCGGGGTAGACGAGCCCCGTGATCACCATCAGCGCCAGGGTGACCACGATCGCGGGCCGGAGCTGGTTCTTGAGCATGGCTACGCCAGATGGAGCAGGGTGAGGAGCACGTCCAGGGCCTTGATTCCGGCGAACGGGATCAGGATCCCGCCGACGCCGTAGATCCACAGGTTGCGGCGCAGGATGTCGGCCGCGGGGGCCGGGCGCCACCGCACGCCCCTCAGGGCCAGCGGAATCAGCGCGATGATGATGAGCGCGTTGAACACCACGGCCGAGAGAATCGCCGACTGTGCCGAGTGCAGGCGCATCACGTTGAGCGCCTGGAGCGCGGGGTAGGTCGCGAGGAACATCGCGGGGATGATCGCGAAGTACTTCGCCACGTCGTTGGCGATCGAGAAGGTGGTCAGGGCGCCGCGGGTGATCAGCAGCTGCTTCCCGATCTCCACCACCTCGATGAGCTTGGTCGGGTTGGAGTCGAGGTCGATCAGGTTCCCGGCTTCCTTGGCCGCCTGGGTGCCGGTGTTCATCGCCACCGCGACGTCCGCCTGGGCGAGAGCCGGCGCGTCGTTGGTGCCGTCGCCGGTCATGGCGACCAGGCGGCCGCCGGCCTGCTCGCGCTTGATCAGCGCCATCTTGTCCTCGGGCTTGGCCTGGGCCAGGAAGTCGTCCACGCCCGCCTCGGCCGCCACCGCCGCGGCCGTCAGGGGATTGTCGCCGGTGATCATCACCGTCTTGATCCCCATCCGCCGCAGCTCGGCGAACCGCTCCTTGATGCCGCCCTTCACGATGTCCTTGAGGTGGATCACGCCCAGGGCGCGGGCGCCTTCGGCCACCACCAGCGGGGTGCCGCCCTCGCGGGCGATCGCCTCGACGGAGGCGCGGATCCCCGGCGGCGTCGCGCCGCCCTGCTCGCTCACGAACGCCTCGATGGCGTCGGAGGCGCCCTTGCGGATCCGCCGCCCGTCGACGTTGACCCCGCTGACGCGGGTCTGGGCGCTGAACGGGATGAAGCTGGCCCCGAGACCGGTGATGTCGCGCTCCCGCAGGCCGAAGCCGGTCTTGGCGAGCACCACGATGCTGCGGCCTTCCGGCGTCTCGTCCGCCAGCGAGGCCAGCTGTGCGGCGTCGGCCAGCGCCTCGCCCGCGACGCCGTCGGCGGGGATGAAGGCCACCGCCTGGCGGTTGCCCAGGGTGATCGTGCCCGTCTTGTCCAGGAGCAGCGTGTCCACGTCGCCCGCCGCCTCGACCGCGCGGCCGCTCATCGCGATCACGTTGTGCTGGATCATCCGGTCCATCCCGGCGATGCCGATGGCGGAGAGCAGCCCGCCGATCGTGGTCGGGATGAGGCAGACCAGGAGCGCGACCAGGATCGGGATGGTCACCGCGCCACCCGAGTAGATGGCGAACGGCTGCAGCGTCACCACGGCCAGGAGGAAGACGATCGTGAGGCCCGACAGCAGGATGATCAGCGCGATCTCGTTGGGCGTCTTCTGCCGCTTCGCGCCCTCCACCAGCCCGATCATGCGGTCGAGGAACGTCTCGCCGGGGTTGGCCGTGATGCGCACGACGAGCCAGTCCGACAGGACCTTGGTGCCGCCGGTGACGGCCGAGCGGTCCCCGCCCGACTCGCGGATCACGGGCGCCGACTCGCCGGTGATGGCCGACTCGTCCACCGAGGCCACGCCTTCGATCACCTCGCCGTCGCCCGGGATCAGGTCACCCGGCTGGCACAGCACCACGTCGCCGCGCCTGAGCTCACCGGCCCACACGCTCAGGACCTTGGTGCGGTCCCGGGGGTCGCTCAGCTTCTTGGCGAGCGTCTGGCTGCGCGACCGGCGGAGCGTGTCGGCCTGGGCCTTGCCGCGTCCCTCGGCCATCGCCTCGGCGAAGTTCGCGAACACCACCGTGAACCACAGCCACAGCGCGATCTGGAGCGTGAAGCCGATCCCGCCACGCCCCTCCGCGAGGTCGCGGATCAGGACCAGCGTCGTCAGCACGCTGCCGACCAGAACCACGAACATCACCGGGTTCCGGACCATGTGCCGGGGATCGAGCTTCGCGAACGCATCGCGGACCGCGCGGCGCACGATGGGTGGATCGAACAGCGGGCGCTTGACGGTCGCCATCTAGAACAGCCTCCCGGCACCCATCAGCAGGTGCTCGACCAGCGGGCCCAGCGAGAGCGCCGGGAAGAAGGTGAGCGCGCCCACGATCAGGATCACGCCCACCAGCAGCGCGACGAACAGGGGCGACGTGACCGGGAACGTCCCCGCCGACGCCGGCACGATCCGGCGCTCCGACAGGAAGCCGGCGAGCGCGAGCGCCGGCACCATCATGGCGAACCGCCCGAACAGCGTGCCCAGCCCCAGCATCGTGTTGTAGTAGTAGGTGGTGCCCGTCAGCCCGGCGAAGGCGCTGCCGTTGTTGCCGGTGACCGACGTGAAGGCGTAGAGGATCTCGCTGAGGCCGTGCGGGCCCGCGTTGTTGAGCCCCTTGAGCCCCGCCGGCAGGACCGCCGACACGGCGGTGAACAGCAGGATGACGGCGGGGAAGATCAGCACGTACAGCATCGCCATGCGAACTTCGCGGCTCTGGATCTTCTTCCCGAGGTACTCCGGCGTGCGGCCGACCATGAGGCCGGCGATGAACACCGTGAGCACCGCCATGACCAGCATGCCGTAGAGCCCCGACCCGACGCCGCCGAAGATCAGCTCGCCGAGCTGGATGTTGACCAGAGGCACCATCCCGCCGATCGGCGTGAACGAGTCGTGCATGCTGTTGACCGCGCCGCACGAGGCGTCGGTGGTCACGGTGGCGTAGAGGGCGGAGCTGGCGATGCCGAACCGCACCTCCTTGCCCTCCATGTTGCCGCCGGGGTTCGTGGCCGACGCCACGACGTCCACGCCGCGGGCGGCGTGAATCGGGTTGCCGCGCGCCTCCGCCCAGTACGCCGTGGTCACGCCGGCCGCGAACAGCACGAACATCGCCGCCCACAGCGCCCAGCCGTGCCGCTGGTTCTTCACCATCCGGCCGAACATGTAGGTGAGGCCGGCGGGCACGATGAAGATCGCGAGCGTGCTGAGGAAGTTCGTCCACGGCGTCGGATTCTCGAACGGATGCGCGGCGTTCGCGTTGAAGAACCCGCCGCCGTTGGTGCCGAGCTGCTTGATGGCCTCCTGGCTCGCCACCGGCCCCATCGCCAGCACCTGCTTCGCGCCCTCGAGCGTGGTGGCCGTGACGTAGGCATGGAGGTTCTGGATCACGCCCTGCTGCACGAACAGCAGCGCCAGCAGGAACGACAGCGGCAGGAACAGGTACAGCGTGCCGCGCACCAGGTCCGCCCAGAAGTTGCCGATGCGGCCGGCCGAGCGGCGCGAGATCCCGCGGGCCAGCGCCACGGCGGCGGCCACCCCGCACCCGGCGGACGTGAAGTTGTGGAAGGCCAGCTGCATCGCCTGCGAGAGGTAGCTCATCACCGTCTCGCCGGAGTACGACTGCCAGTTGGTGTTGGTGGTGAACGAGGCGGCGGTTTCGAAGGCCTGGCGGTCCGTCACCGCGACGCGGTGGAACGGATTCAGCGGCAGGTGCGCCTGGAGCCGCAGCGCCACGTAGGTCACCAGCATCGAGACGGCGCTGAAGACCAGCAGCCCCGCCGCGTAGCGGGTCCAGTGCTGCTCCTCGGCCGGATCGATGCCGCACAGGCGGTAGATCACCCGCTCTACCGGCGCGAGCCAGCGCAGCGAACCGTCGTACACCCGCAGGATGTAGATGCCCACGGGCTTGGTGACGGCGAGCACCGCCGCCGCGAAGAGCAGGATCTGCAGCCAGCCGTTCAGGGTCATGGGGTCGCCGGGTCCGACACGGGCGCGGGCCCGCTCAGAATTTCTCGGGCTTGAGCAGCGTGTACACGAGGTAGACGAGCAGCAGGACCGACACGAGCCCCGCGATCACGGTCTCGGCGCTCACGGCCGCTGCTCCTCGCCGGTGCCGTCCTTCCCGAGCCGCTCGCAGCCCACCACGTAGGCGAGCATCAGGCCGAAGAAGGCCAGCGTGACGACGATGTAGACGAGGTCGAGCATGCGTGGAGGCTAGACGGTGCGGCGTCAAAACGGGGTCAGGAAACCCCGGCGGGACATCAAGAAGTCATCAAGATCGGCCGGCTAGCGCTCCCACCACAGCGCCGGGTCCCGGAACCGGTGCGTGGGCGCCGGCAGCGACAGCGTGAGCGTCGCCCCCTCGCCCGCGACCGAGGTGACCGTGAGGGTGCCGCCGAATGCGGTCTCCACCACGCGGCGGGCGTCGGCCACCGCGCTCTGCCCGTCCACCACCTCCGCCCCCGGCGCGGACACGACGAGCCGCACCACCGGGCCGACGTTCTCGAGCGAGACCGTCACGGCCCCGACGCGCCCCTGCAGCCCCCGCACCGCCAGCTTCAGCATCGACGCGACGGCCATGCGCAGACTGTCGGCGCTGCCCGGCACCGAGACCACGTAGGCCAGGGTCTTGAGCTCGATCGAGGCCCCGCGGAGCGCGGCCTGCGGCCGCTCCGCGTCCACGCACGACCACACCACCTGCACGACGTCGAACTCCCCGCCGTGCTCCAGGACCGCGCGTGCCCGGTCGTGCACGGTGCGCACCAGCGAGACGGCCTGCTCGAGCGCCCGGCCCGCCGCCCGGAGGTCCTCGATCAGCCGCGCGCGCCCTTCCTCGTCGGTTGGCACCGCTTCGGCGAGCACGGCGCCGCTCCGCACCACCGCCGTCCGCGCCACCGCCAGCGGCCCGCCGATGTCCTGGGCGAAGCTGCCGAGCTGCTCCATGAAGCGCTCGAACAGGTCCAGGTCGGCCGGCATCCCCTCGCCCAGGACGCGCGCGCTGAGCCCCAGGCACAGGCCCGCCAGCTCCAGCGCCAGCCGCTCCCGGCTGCGCCGCTCGCGATCGACCGGCGGCGGATCCGGCACGCTGTCGCGGACCGGCGCCACGCACCACTGCTGGTCGGCCATGCGGCCCGCCACCCAGCGGCTGCCGGGCGGCGCGGGCATCGCCAGGTGGGTGACCGCCACCTTCACCTCCGGCGTCACCTCCCAGGCCTGCGCCTCGGTCCCGTTGCTGGCGAGCGGCCTCAGCGAGCCCGCGTCCTCCACCACCCACACGCCCACCATCCGCCCGTTCAGGGCGGCGCCGGCACGGCGCAACACTTCGACGGTCCACCGGGACTGTTGCTCGCTCGCCCCCGGATCGGTCATGCCGGCACTCCCGTCGCCTGGGCCCGCCTCCGGCCCCGAGATACTCCCCACCGCACGGCCCGGCCACCCGTGTGGCGGGCCGCTTCACGCAGGCCGCTCAAATATCCCACGGAAACCCGGGGCAGCAAGGCCCTCGGGACGCCGGGCGCCTCCCCGTGCCTGGGCGGTTATCCTTCTCCATCTACCGTTCTGCCGTGGAGGAGTCGTCCATGCCCGACCGCGTGCCGGCCATCTTCCTCGCCCACGGATCGCCGTTCCTGCTCGACGATCAGGAGTGGATCGCCCAGCTCCGCCAGTGGGCCGGGGCGATGCCCCGCCCCCGCGCCGTGCTGATGCTCTCCGCGCACTGGGAGCAGAAGCCCATCACCCTCGGGGCGACCCGACCCGTGCCCCTCGTCTACGACTTCTACGGCTTTCCCGAGAAATACTACCAGGTCGCGTACCCGGCGCCTCCGGCGCCCGACCTGGCCCGGCGGCTGCGCGAGCTGCTGGGGCGCACGCAGCCGGTCATCGAGTCCGACCGGGGCCTCGACCACGGCGCCTACGTGCCGCTGATCGCGATGTACCCGGCTGCCGACGTGCCCGTGCTGCAGGTGTCGCTCCCGAACCTCGATCCCACCACGCTGTTCGAGCTCGGCCGGGCGCTGGCGCCGCTGCGCCACGAGGGCGTGCTGATCGTGGGCAGCGGGTTCCTCACCCACAACCTGCGCGCGATGGACATGTCGCCCGGCGCCGGGACTCCCGCGTGGGCCGCGGAGTTCGACGCCTGGGCCGCCGACGTCCTGGCGCGGCAGGACGTGGACACGCTGCTCGACTACCGCCGGCGCGCCCCCGCCGTGCGGATGGCGCTGCCGACGCACGAGCACTTCGTGCCCGTCATCGCGGCGGCGGGCAGCGCGGCCGGGGAGCCCGGGCCCGTGACCTTCCCGATCACCGGGTACAACTTCGGGTCGCTGACCAAGCGGTCGGTGCAGTTCGGATGACCGCCTAGCGGTCCGGGAGCCGGTCCGCCAGGTCGGCGACCTCTCGCAGCATCGCGACGATCTCGTCCACCCGCGGATCGAGCTCGCGCCCCAGCTCGGGGTGGACGCGCCCGTACGCCTTGAGGTGCCGCGACTTGACGTCCTCCATGCTGCTCGCCCACACCTCCGCGGTGGCCATCACGCGCCGCCGGAGCGGCGGCGCCTGGTGCGCCGGGAGGTCGAGCGAACGGCCCAGCGCGGCCACGGCTTCCGCGAGCCGGCCGATGAGCGCGCGCAGCGACGCGTACGGCTCGCCGGGCCGCTGCAGCTCCGGCCAGCCGGCCAGGTCAGCGCAGTCCTCGGCGAGGAGCCGCAGGTGCGTCGCGACCCGTCGCTGCTGGTTCGCGTTCAGCAGGCCTCGATCCATCCCGGGCTCCCGGTGAACGGGATAAGATACGCCGGGCCGGCGGCGGCGCGTTATCTTGGGGCGCCATGACGACTCCAGCGGCGCTCTGGTCGCGGCCCGACGACGCCGTGCGGCAGGCGCAGCTCGACGCGATGCGGCGCCGGGCCACCGGCCTGCTGGGCGCCGCCGCCGCGATCTTCGCGGCGGCGCGCACCCTGGAGGGCCGCTATCCCTGGCTGGGCTTCGTCCGGGCCACGGCCGAGGCCTCGCTGGTGGGCGGCCTGGCCGACTGGTTCGCCGTCACCGCGCTGTTCCGCCACCCGCTCGGCATCCCGATCCCGCACACGGCCATCGTCGCCACCCGCAAGGAGCGCATCGGCCGGGTGCTCGGCACCTTCGTGCAGAGCCATTTCCTCACCCGCGAGGTGATCGCCGCCAAGCTCCGCGAGGTGCGGCCGGCGGAGCGGGCCGCGCGGTGGCTCAGCCGGGTGGACAACAGCCGGCGCATCGCGCAGCAGGTCGCGAGCGGCGTCGCCCGGACGCTGGACGCGCTGCCCGACGAGGAGATGCGGGCGCTGGTGCAGCAGGGACTCATCGCCCAGCTGCGCGCCACGCGCGTGGCGCCCGCGCTCGGCAAGACCCTGTCGCTGGTGGTGGCCGGCAACCGCCACCAGGAGCTGCTGGACGAGGCCGTCCGGCTCGCCGCCCAGGCCGTGCACGACAACCGCGAGCTGATCCGCGAGCAGGTCAAGGCCGAGAGCCCGTGGTGGGTGCCGGGCGTCGTGGACGACATGCTCTACCAGCGCATCATCGGCGCGATCGAGGCGATGCTCCAGGGCATCGGCGCCGACCCGCACCACGCGCTGCGCGCCGCCTTCGATGCGGCCCTGCGGGACTTCATCGACCGGCTGGAGCACTCCCCCGAGGCGATCGCCCGCGCCGAAGCGCTCAAGGAAGAGTGGCTCGCGGACCCGTCCGTGGCCGAGCTGACCGGCCGCCTCTGGGAGACGACCCGCGATGCCGTGACGCGCTTCGCCACCCGCGCGGACGGCGCCGCGCCCGGCGCCCTGGAGAGCGGCATCGCGGCGTTCGGCGCGGCCCTGCTGGGCAACCAGGCGACGCTGGACGAGATCAACGACGTCGTCATCGACGTCACCGTGTCGGTGGTGGAGCAGTATCGGGACGAGATCGGCGACTTCATCGCGCAGACCGTCGCCGGCTGGGACCCCGCCGCCACCTCGCACCGCTTCGAGCTGGCAGTGGGCCGCGACCTGCAGTTCGTGCGGATCAACGGCACGCTGGTCGGCGGGCTCGTGGGGCTGGCGATCTACACCATCTCGCGGTTCTGGCGCTGACGGCGGTGACGCCGCAAGCGGAAGCCCCGCCCGGATGACCGGGCGGGGCTTCGTGTCTCATCGCCGGACCGGCGGGCGGCCGCTAGCTCGCCGCGCGCGACGCCCGGAACGTGAACTGGTACGCCTGCGCCGCGCTGTCGTAGGTGGCCTCGAACCCGGCCGGCACCTTCAGGCTCGCCGGTGCTCCCGGCACGGCCGGCACGTCGAGCGAGAAGCTGCGCCGCGCGAGCAGCGTCGAGCGCGTGATCATCGGCTCCACGAAGATCGGCTGCTGGTGGTAGTAACCCACGAGCATCGTCTTCTCGAACAGCGCCGTCGAGCGCAGCTCGGCCGACGGGAGCGAGTGCATCCCCATCCCCGGCACGCAGATGCCGATCAGCCTTCCCACCCCCGGAATGGTCACGTCGGGCAGCTCGTAGGCGGCCGGCAGGGCCGCGGGCTTGGTCGAGTCGGCGCAGTCGATCCTGGCGACGTCGGCCGCGGAGACGTTGTTGAAGTGGATGTCGAAGTGCGGCGTCAGATACGGCCCCGGCGGGTGGCCGTGGGGCTCCCAGAACACGTTCACGTGGTCGTAGCCCGTCGCGGCCTGCACCGCGGCCGGCAGCGCCACCACGAGGTCCGCCTTCGGCGGCCAGACCATCGGCATCTCGGCCGGGGCCTGCTCGATCGACTGGACGGGGATCGTCGCCCCGAACGCCACGACCGTGGTGCCCTGCATCCGGCCCCACGTGCACACGTCCGCGCCGTTGTACGATCGGCATTCGCCCTGCACCACGCGCTCCCTCGTGCACGCGGCCGTTCCGGCCAACAGCAGACCGAGCCCCGCGCCGGCGAGCCGGCGACCTCGCGTTCCTGCCAACGACATGCGTCCCCCTGTGTGAGTGACGGGTGAGATGCGAACGGCCTGGGTGGATTGGCCGCCGAGGTTACCGTAGTATCCCCGACGGCGCAAGGGAGCCCGGGAGAGGAGGACCCGCGTGAGCGACGGTCGCATCGCCGTGATGGGCATCTTCGTGGCCGATCTCGCGTTCCGCACCCGGAAGCTGCCGGCCTGGGGCCAGACCGTGCTCGGCGCCGAGTACCGCATCAGCCCGGGCGGCAAGGGCTCGAACCAGGCCGTAGCCGCGGCCCGGCTCGGCGCGCCGGTGAGCCTCATCGGCAAGATCGGCCGCGACGCGTTCGGCGCGCTGGCGCGGGAGACCTGGAGCGCGGCGGGGATCGACACGCGGTTCTGCTTCGAGGCGCCCGGGCAGGCGAGCGGCGCCGCCGCGATCGTGGTGCACCCGGCCACCGGCGAGAACGCGATCGTCGTCGTGCCCGGCGCGTCCTCCCTGCTGACCGCGGCCGAGGTGGACCGCGCGGCGGAGCTGATCGCCGGCTCGTCCGCGTTCGTGGCACAGCTCGAGGTGCCGCTGCCCGTGGTCGAGCACGCGCTCGCCCTCGCGCGCGGGCGGGGCGTCCTCACCATCCTCAACGCCGCCCCGGCGCTCCGGCTGCCGCGCCGCGTCTGCGCCCTGTGCGACGTCCTCACCCCCAACGAGGTCGAGGCGGCGGCCCTCACCGGCCGGCCGGTGCGCGGGCGGGCCGAGGCCGAGCGTGCGGCCGACGTCCTCCTCGCGCGCGGTGCGCGCAACGTGGTGATCACCCTCGGCAGACGCGGCGCGTTCGCGAAGAACGCCGCGGTCGCCCGCCACGTGCCCGCGTTCGACGCCGGGCCCGTGGTCGAGACGACCGGCGCGGGGGACGCGTTCACCGGTGCGCTCGCCGTGGCTCTGGCCGAGGGCCGCGACCTCGTCGCCGCGACGCGCTTCGCCTGCGCGGCCGGGGCCATCTCGGTGACCCGGCACGGCACCGCTGCCTCCATGCCGGTCCGCGCCGAGGTGGACGCCCTCCTCGCCCGCACCTCCTGAAACTTCCCTCCGCACCTCCTGAAACTTCCCTCCGCGCCTCCTGAAACTTCCCTCCGCGCGGCGGCGTAAAGAGACCCGTTTCCGACCCGCCGACGAGCCCCCAAACCGGCGCCCCGCGCCCGGTGAGGCGGCCGCGGCCGTGCGGCACCCCACATCAACCCGGAGCCCCGATGCGTCTCGTCCACCGCGTAGGGTGGCTGGCCCTGCTGGCGCCGAACGCCCTCGCCGCCCAGATGGCGCTGCCCCTCAAGCACGCCCCCCAACCGACGGTGCCGGCCATCACGGCCGCCGACCTGATGACCCGCCTCTACATTTACGCCGACGACTCGATGATGGGCCGGCGCGCCGGCACGCCCTGGAACCTCAAGGCGACGGCCTACGTCGCCGCCGAGGCGCAGCGGATGGGCCTCGTGCCGGCCGGCGACAGCGGGACCTTCTTCCAGAACGTCCCGCTGGTGAAGGAGACGATCGACAGCACGTCCACCATCACGGCGGGGGGCACCACGCTCCGGGTGTTCGACGACTTCCTCCCGCGTCACTTCGGCGCGGGTGAGCCGCGCTCGGTGGACGGCGCGCAGGCGATCTTCGGGGGCTCGCTCAACGCCGCCGACTCCTTCCCGGTCGAGCAGGCCCGGGGCCGGGTGGTGGTGTTCTCCCTGCCCGCCGGGCCGTTGCGCATCAACCCCGGCGCGGTCATCGCCCGGCTCAACGAGGCCGCCGGCCTCGCGTTCCCGGGGCTGGAGCGGGTCCCGCCCCAGTTCAAGCACTTCCTCCGGGAGCCGTCGGTGACCCTGGCGCCCTCCGGCGGCGACCAGCGCGGCGGCCCCACCATTCTGCAGCTCACCTCGGCCGCCGCGGGGGCGCTGCTCGGCATGCCGCTCGACAGCGCCAGGGTCGGCGCCACGGGCGCCACGCTCCGGGCGCACATCACCGTCACCCGCGAGAGCGCGCCGGCGCGGAACGTGGTGGCGGTCGTCCGGGGCAGCGATCCGAGGCTGCGCGGCGAGTACGTCGCCATCGGCGCCCACAACGACCACATCGGCCTCACGCTCCCGCCGGTGGACCACGACTCCATGCGCATCTTCAACCAGGTGGTGCGGCCGGAGGGCGCGGAGCAGACCGGCAAGCAGGCCACGCCCGCCGAGCAGGACCGGGTGGACAGCCTGCTGGCGGCATGGCGGACGGCGCACCCCGGCACCCAGCGCGCGGACTCGATCGACAACGGCGCCGACGACGACGGCTCGGGCACGGTGTCGGTGCTCGAGATCGCCCAGCGCATCGCCACCGAGCGCGTGAAGCCGAAGCGCTCGATCATCTTCGTGTGGCACACCGGGGAGGAGCTGGGGCTGTTCGGCTCGACCTGGTTCACGGACCATCCGACGGTGCCGCGCGATTCGATCGTGGCCCAGCTCAACATCGACATGATCGGCCGCGGCGACTCGGCGGACGAGACGGGCCGCACCAAGGAGGGCGCGCCCATCCACGGCAACCCGAACTACCTGCAGCTGGTGGGCTCGCGGCGCCTTTCGACCGAGCTGGGCGACCTGGTGGAGAAGGTGAACACGGAGGACCACCACGGGCTCGCGTTCGACTACTCGCTCGACGCCGACGGCCACCCGCAGAACATCTACTGCCGCAGCGACCACTACTCGTACGCGCGCTACGGCATTCCGGTCGTGTTCTTCACGACGGGCGGGCACGCCGACTACCACCAGGTCACCGACGAGCCGGAGTACATCGACTACCCGCACATGGCCCGCGTCGCCAACCTGGTCGAGGACGTCGCGATGCACGTGGCCGACCTGGACCACCGCGTGGTGGTGGATCACCCGAAGCCGGACCCGCAGGGGGCCTGCCGGCAGTAGGGCGGACCCGCGCAACGAAGCCCCGGCCGGTCACCGCGACCCGCCGGGGCTGCGTCGTTCGGGCGGCCGGCTAGCTGGCCGGCGGCAGGTCGAGCACCTCGCGGACCTTGCGCAGCAGGTCGTCGATCGTCCAGGGCTTGGCCAGGAAGGGCACGTCCCGCTCGAGCAGCGAGCGCTCGTGCACGTCGCGCGCGGTGTAGCCGCTGGTGAACAGCATCCGCGGCGCGGCGCCGGCGGCCCGCAGCGCGGCCAGCAGCTGCGGGCCGCTGGCCCGCGGCATCACGACGTCGCTGATGATCAGGTCGGGCGCGGCGGGCCGCGACTTGACCAGGCCGAGCGCGTCCTCGCCGTCGGTCGCCGTGACGACGGTGTAGCCGTGCTTCTCGAGGACCCGGGTCGCGGTGCGGCGCAGCGAGGCGTCGTCCTCCACGAGCAGGATGGTCTCGTGGCCGCCCCGCGGCTTGGGCGGGGGCTCCACCCGGTGCTCGCCGGCCTCCTCCGCGACCGCCGGGAAGTAGACGCGCACCGTGGTGCCGCGGCCGGGCTCGCTGTAGACGCTGATGAAGCCGCCGTGCTGCTTGACCAGCCCGTACACCATCGCCATCCCCAGACCCGTGCCCTGCCCCACCGGCTTGGTGGTGAAGAACGGCTCGAAGATGTGCTGCACCGTCGCCGGGTCCATCCCGACGCCGCTGTCACTGACCGACATCGTCACGTACTCGCCCGGCTCCCCCCAGCCGTAGGTGCGCAGGTGCTCCTCGTCGAGCCGGCCGCGGGCCACGGTCAGGCGGAGGGTACCGCCGGCGGCCATCGCGTCGCGCGCGTTGGTGACCAGGTTCATCAGCATCTGCTCGACCGCGACCGGGTCGGCCCGGATCACCGACCGCGGCGTGTCCACCTGCACCGACACCTCCACGTCCTCCGGCACGACCCGGCGCGCCAGGCGCACGAAGTTCGCCAGCAGCGCCTCCAGCGACACGGCGCGCGGCTCCAGCGCCTGCTGGCGGCTGAAGGCCAGGAGGCTGCGTGTCAGCTCGGCCGCGCGGCCGGCGGCCTGCCGGATCATCTCGAGGTCCTCGCGGTGCGGGCCCTCGGCGGGCAGCAGGGTGGCCAGCAGCTCGTGCGAGGCCAGCACGGTCGTGAGCAGGTTGTTGAAGTCGTGCGCCACGCCCCCGGCGAGCTGGCCGACCGCCTCCATCTTCTGCGCCTGCCGCAGCTGGTCCTCGAGGCGCCGCTGCTCGGTCACGTCGAGCACGGTGCCCGTCATCCGCAGCGCCGCGCCGCGGGCGTCGCGCTCGATGCTGGCCTGCTCGCGCACCACGCGCTGCGTGCCGTCGGGACGCCGGATCCGGTGGTCCACCTGGTAGGGCGCGCCGGTGCGCAGCGCCTCGGCCACCGCGGTGCGCACCCGCGGCACGTCGTCGGGGTGGACCGCGCCGAAGAACAGCTCGTTGGTCACCGCGACCGCGCCGGGCTGGTAGCCGAAGATCCGGCAGGTCTCGTCCGACCACCACAGGGGGTTCCGGTCCACGTGGGCGGCGTCGGCCAGGTCCAGCTCCCAGATGCCGAGGTGGGCGATGGCCTGCGCCTGCGACAGCCGGACCTCGGTCCGGCGCAGCGCCTCGTCGGCCTTCACCCGCTCCGTGATGTCGCGGTCCACGCCGCGGTACCCCTCGAGGCTCCCGTCGCCGCCGAAGATCGGCACGGCGCTGCTCTCCAGGAACCGGTACGCACCGTCCTTCCGCTGCCAGCGGATCACGAGGTTCCGCCAGCCCCGACGCTCCGCCGCCAGGGCGGCGAACTGCTGCGCCACGTCCGCCCGATCGTCCGGGTGCACCAGGTCGAAGGCCCGCCGGCCCACCAGCTCCTCCGGGCCGTACCCCAGGATGCGGGCCACGGCGGGGTTGGAGTACGTGTGCACGCCCTGGGGATCCACCGACCACACCCAGTCCGTCGTGGACTCGATGAACGACCGGAACCGCTCCTCGCTGTCGCGGAGCGCCGCCTCGGCCCGCATCCGCTCGCCGATGTCGCGGACCACGACCTGGATGGCCGGCCGGTCACGGTACAGCAGCGGCGTCGCGGCGACCTCCACGTCGATCGGCGTCCCGTCCAGCCGCAGAAAGCGCTCGGTCACCAGCGGCACCGGCCGGCCGCGGCCCACCATCGCCTGGACCCGGTCCGCCACGGTCGGGCGCGAGTCCGGATGCACGAACTCGAGCATCGGCCGCCCGATCAACTCGTCCGCCGACCGGGCGCCCATCATCCGCACGCCCGCGGGGTTGATGAAGACCACCTTGCCGTCGCTGTGGACCGCGATCAGGTCGGGCGCCACGTCCACCAGGCGCCGGTACTGCTCCTCGCTCGCCCGCAGGGCCGCTTCGGCCCGCTTGCGCTCGATCGCCATCGCCACCTGCGTGGAGACGAACTGCAGGATGCTCCGGTCGGTCTGGGAGTAGCGCACGCCCTCCGTGTAGGACTGCACCACCAGGACGCCGATGGTGCGGCCGTCAGTCTGGAGCGGCACGCCGAGCCAGTCCACCGAGTCCGACCCGATCAGCTCGACCTCCTTCCGCCGCCGCAAATCGCGCATCACGTCCGGCGTCGCCAGCAGCGGCTGCCCGGTGCGGAGCACGTAGTCGGTGAGCCCGCGGCCCGGCGGCTTGGGCTCCGGCGCCTGGTCCAGCTCGTCCACGAAGTAGGGGAAGGAGATCAGCCCGCTGGCCGCGTCGTACAGCGCGATGTAGAAGTTGCGCGCCGGCATCAGCTCGCTCACGATGCGGTGGATCGCCGTGTACAGCGCCTCCAGGCTGGGCGACGCGTGCGCCGCGTCGGAGATCCGCTGCGTCGCCGCGTGGATCTGCTCGGAGCGGCGGGCCTCGGTGACGTCCACCGCGTCCACCAGCGCCCAGGACACGCGGCCGCCCCGTGCGATGGGCACCAGCCGCGACTCGAACACCCGCGTCCGCGAGCCGGGATCGGGGAACGCCACCTCGTAGCGGCCGGGGACCCCGGTGCGGAACACGCGCTCGAGGACCGCCGCGACCCGGTCGCAGTCCTCCGCCGGCAGGTGCTCGCACAGGCTGGTGCCGAGCAGCTCGCCCACCGCGCGCGACGCCAGCGGGCGGTTCGCGTAGGCGATGCGGTAGCGCCGGTCGATGACCATCACGACGTCGGGGGAATGCGCGAACAGCTGGTGCCAGAACCGGCGGCCGCCGGGCAGCCGGTCCCCGGCCGTCTTCCGGCGGCGGGCCCGGGAGCGGCGCGCCGCCGGCTTGGCCTTCCGGGGCTTCACCGCGTGGCGGCCCGCGCGGTGCCGCGCGCCAACGAGGTCATCACCTAGGGTGCAGCCCCCGGCGCGGCCGCGCAAGCCGCGCCGGCGCGCGGCTCAGCCGTGCTTGATGAACGTGCCGTCGTTCAACTCGGCGTACGCCTGCTGCAGCTCCGCCTCGGTGTTCATGACAATCGGGCCGTACCAGGCCACCGGCTCCTCGATGGGCTGCCCCGACACGAGCAGGAACCGGATGCCGTGCTCGCCGGCCTGCACCGTGACCTCGTCGCCCCTCCCGAACAGCACCAGCGAGCGGTTGCCCGCCTCCTCGCGCACCACCGTGGCCGCGGGATCGAGCTGCTCGGTGAGCACGCCCTGCGGGGCCGAGCCGTCGCGGAAGCTGCCGCCGCCCTCGAATACGTAGGCGAACGCGTTCCGCGTCGTCTCGACCGGCAGCGTCTTGCGCTTCAGCGGCGGCACCCGCACGTCGAGGTAGCGCGGATCGGCCGCGACCCCGTCCACGGGGCCCGTCTTGCCCCAGAACGTGCCGCACACCACCCGGACGCGCGTCCCGTCGTCGTCCGTGACCTCCGGGATGTCCTTCGCGGCCACGTCCTGGTAGCGCGGGTCCGTCATCTTGAGCGCCGCCGGCAGGTTGGCCCACAGCTGGAATCCGTGCATCCGGCCGGCCGGATCGCCCTTGGGCATCTCCTGGTGCAGGATCCCGCTGCCCGCCGTCATCCACTGCACGTCGCCCGGACCCATCGTCCCGCTGTTGCCCAGGCTGTCGCCGTGGCTCACCGAGCCGGCGAGGACGTAGGTGATCGTCTCGATGCCGCGATGCGGATGCCACGGGAAGCCCGCGAGGTAGTCCGCCGGGTTCTCGTTCCGGAAATCGTCCAGCAGCAGGAAGGGGTCGAACTCCTTCGTGCTGCCGAAGCCGAACGCGCGGCGCAGCTTCACGCCCGCGCCTTCGAGCGTCGGCCTCGATTCGATGATGCGCTTCACCGGCCTGATGGACACGGTCGCTCCTTGCTGCAGACGCCGTCGGAGTGGATGAAGGGAAGATAAGCCCGCTGGCAAGGGCGACGCCCGGCCGGCCGGGCGGGCCGCCCCTGCCGGAGGGGACTCTGGTCCGCCCCGGCGACGCGCCCCATGTTGGGAGGCGCCGGGCGCCGGACCCCGGCGGTCAACCGCACTGCTGCCCGGCGCCATTGCGTGGGAGGATGGATGCGCACCCGTCCGGTTTCCGTCGCCCTTTGCACCCTGCTCGTCGTCGCCGCCGCACCCGGGTCGGCCCGTGCCCAGCAGGCCGAACCGTCCTGGGCCGGCCACTGGACCGGCAGCATCCAGCTGCCGACCGGTGACCTGGCGTTCGAGGTCGTTCTCGCGCCCGCCGGCGAGCATTGGACGGGCGACATCTCGATTCCCGCGCAGAATGCGTCGCACCTGCCGCTCGCGGCCATCACGGCCCGCGGCGACTCGCTCGGCTTCACGATCCAGGGCGTCCCGGGCGAGCCCACCTTCCGCGGCGCGCGATCGGCCGACGGCACGTCGGTCACCGGCCAATTCACGCAGGGCGGCCAGGCGTTCGCCTTCACGATGCGGACCGGTGCGGGTCCCGCCGAGGCCGCCCGCCAGGCGCTCGCCGGCTTCGACGCGTGGGTGGATTCGGCCCTGACCGCCTGGCACGTGGTGGGCGCCAGCATCGGCATCGTCGTGGACGGCGAGGTCGTCTACGCCCGCGGCCACGGCCTGCGCGACCGCGACCGGCATCTCCCGGTCACCACCCAGACCCTGTTCGCCATCGGCTCGGCGTCGAAGGCGTTCACGGTCTTCGCCCTCGGCACGCTGGTGGACCAGGGACGCATCGCGTGGGACCACCCGGTCACCGACTATCTGCCGTGGTTCCGGATGTACGATCCCGACGTGACCCGCCGGCTGACGGTGCGCGACCTGGTGACGCACCGCTCCGGCCTCCCGCGCCACGACCTGATGTGGTACAACAACCTCACCGCCACCCGCGAGGACCTGGTGCGGCGGCTGCGCTACCTCCGGCCCAACAAGGACCTCCGCGAGACCTTCCAGTACAACAACCTGATGTTCCTGACGGCGGGCTACCTGGCCGGGACGCTGATGGGCACGTCGTGGGAGGCGGCGATCCGCTCACTCGTGTTCCAGCCGCTGGGGATGACCGGCAGCAACTTCTCCGTCGCCGAGTCGCAGCGCGCGAGCGACTTCTCGCAGCCCTACGAGGTCCGCCACGACACGGTGCACGGCATGCCGTTCCGGGACATCTCGCTGGTGGGGCCCGCCGGGTCCATCAACTCGAGCGTGGACGACATGCTGAAGTGGGTGCGGATGCAGCTCTCCGACGGCACGGTGGACGGGCGACGGGTCATCCAGGCCACGACGCTGCGCGACATGCACACGCCCCACATGCCGATCGGGCTGTCGGACCAGAAGGAGTTCGGCGCCACCGACTACGGCATGGGCTGGTTCCTGACCAGCTACCGAGGGCACTACCGCGCCGACCACGGCGGGAACATCGACGGCTTCTCGGCGCTGGTGACGCTGTACCCGCAGGACCATCTCGGGATCGTGGTGCTCACCAACCAGAACGGCTCCGCGCTGCCCGGACTGGTGGCGCTGCACGCGGCCGACCGGATCTTCGGACCTCCGCTCCGCAACTGGAACGCCGAGGCGCTCGCGCGGCGGACGGCCGCGCAGGCCGAGCAGCGCGAGGCGGCGCAGCGCAGGACGTCGGTGCGCGTGCCGAACACCCGGCCCTCGCACCCGCTGGCCGACTACGCCGGCGACTACGCCGATTCGGGGTACGGCACGCTCGGCGTGACGGTGGACTCGGGCCACCTGGTGGCCGTGTACAACGGCATCCGCACCGCGCTCGAGCCCTGGCACTACGACGTGTTCAACGGCGTGCGGAATCCCGCCGACCCCACCTTCGAGGACATGAAGTACCTGTTCAGCGGCAACGTGAAGGGCGACATCGACGCCGTCAGCGCGGCGTTCGAGCCGTCGGTGGACCCGATCGTGTTCCGGCGTCAGCCGGACGCCGAGCTGCGGGACTCGACCTTCATCCAGCGGTTCGCCGGTCGCTACGCGCTCGCGACGGACACGATCAGCATCGTGCGGCAGGGGATCGTGCTGGTGCTGAACGTGCGCGGCCAGCCGCCTTACCCGCTGGTGCCGTACCGGCGGGCCGAGTTCGACTTGGCCGGGCTGCAGGGGTTCAGCCTGGCCTTCACGACCGACGCGTCGGGCGCCGTGACGGGGCTCGTGTCGCGGCAACCCGACGGGGTGTACACGGCGAAGCGGCTGCCGTAGGGCGACCCGGGGGAGCCTCACTCGGCGAGCGGCCCGGGGCCGTCGCCACCGGGTGACCGCCGGAGGAGTCCGGCGGCCGTCACGCCGCCGGGGGCACGCTCCGGTCGGCGTCCTTGGCGAGCCGCGCCGCGAAGATCCCGAGCACCGCGGCGACGAACAGCGCGATCACGGTGCGCGGGGCGCCGCCCAGCGTCGGCCACACCGCGTCGAACGCCGTCGCCCGCTGCAGCATCGTCCACGCGACGAACGCGATCGGGGGGATCAGCGCCCGCCCGACGTCGAGCCTTTCGCGCGTCCGGAAGCGGGGCACGAGGTACAGCGCGACGCTCAGCACGATCAGGCCCACGAACGCATAGCGCAGCGTCCCGGGCTCCGTGATGGTCACCTGCGGGAGTCCGTCCTGCACCACCGTGGCCGTGGTGACCGAGAGGATCAGCCCGTGCAGCGCGAGCACCTCGGCGGGCACGAGTGCCGCGAGCGCGTCCACGTAGGTCCCGAGGCCGGGCGGTGCCGCGTCCAGGCTCGTCCCGGGCTCGGCCCGCAGCCTCTGCGTCGTCAACGCACCGTACAGCAGCGTGCTCATCGGGTGCCTCCTCCGGATCCGTCAGCCGCCGAAGGCGATCCCGCCCGCGACGCGCACCGGACTGGTGCGGCCGCGACCAGGACGGCCGCGACGATGCGATCGGGCGAGCGCGGAATCGGGCGTGGCATCATGCGTGACCCGGGTCGGGGGATACGCACGTTAGCGAACGACGGGCCCCGGCGTCCAGCCTGGCGCCGGGGCCGGCGCCGGCTCCGCGCGCGCCGGGCCGGCCGCGGCTCGACCAGCGGCTACGAGAGGGCGCTCAGCAGCGCTTCGACGTCGTCGGAGCCGTTGAAGATGGACGGCGAGATGCGCATCCGGTCGCCGGAGAGGCTCACCGCCACCCTGGCCTGCTTCAGCCGGTCGGCGAACCGCCGCTCGGCGTCCGGCGCGGTGAACGCGATCAGCGCGGACGTGGTCTCGGGCGGCGTGATGGGAGTGAAGCCCAGCCGCGGCAGCTCCTCGCGCAGCCGGCGGAGGAGCGGCTGCCGGTAGGCCCGGATGTTCGCGACGCCGATGCGCCGCAGGTAGGGCAGCGACACCGCCAGCGCGTTCACCGCGGCCTGCGCGTAGGTGCCCACCTCGAAGTGCCCGCTCGCGTCGGGATGCAGGGTCCAGGTCACCGGCGCGGCGCCGGGCGGATCGGACGGCAGGTAGTGCAGCTCGGTATCCGCCTGCTGGTAGCCGGTCTGGGTGCGGTGGATCACGGTGTCGAGCAGGTCCTCCCGCACGTAGAGGAACCCCACGCCGAAGTCGCCCATCAGCCACTTGAACGTCGAGCAGGCGCAGAAATCGAGGCCGGCGGCCTTCACGTCGAGCGGCGTGTTGCCGGCCGCCTGCACGACGTCGGCGTACACGTACGCCCCGTGCGCGTGCGCCAGGTCGCACACGGCCTTGAGGTCGTGCTCGAAGCCGTTGTACCACGACACCTGCGACACCGCGACCAGCCGGGTCCCCCGGTCCACGACGCGCGCGAGGTCGTTCAGCTCGATGCGCCACTCGCGCGGCCGGACGAGCCGGACGTCGAGGCCCCGCTTCGCCAGCTCTCCGTACAGG
This sequence comes from Gemmatimonadales bacterium, assembly GCA_035502185.1. Classification (NCBI taxonomy): domain Bacteria; kingdom Pseudomonadati; phylum Gemmatimonadota; class Gemmatimonadia; order Gemmatimonadales; species Gemmatimonadales bacterium. The sequence continues at coordinate 56,501 of DATJUT010000112.1, read as the reverse complement.
ACCAGCGAGCCCTCGAAGTGCAGCGCGTCGGTGACCACGTTGCCGGCGCCCGCCGGGATCCCCAGGCCGTTGACCACCAGGTTCTCGCCCGTGCTGGTGTTCTGGACCAGGCTGATCTCGGTGGGCCGGGCGTTGATCAGCGCCGCGAACTCCGCCTTCACCTCCGCCGCGAGCGAATCGCCGCTGCGCCGCCGCTCCTGGCGGAAGGTGCGCGTGTCGAAGTAGCCGCGGACGGCCTCCGCGGCGGCCACGGGGATCGGGTGGATGAAGGCGCTGTTGAGGTACGCCTGGCCCGGCGGGATGGCGAAGTCGCCCCTCACCGGCAGCCCGCCGCCTTGAGCGCCCGTCGTCGGGACCGCCGGCAGCGCGTGCTCGATCCGGGGCCAGGCGGTCGCGGCCACCAGGCCGCCCAGGCTCGCCAGGAGGCCGCGGCGGGTGACGTCCATCGTGTCGCTCCGGGTGCCGGTTCGCGCCACCGCGCCGGCGGCGCGTGTCACTTGGTCAGCCCGCCTTCTTGATCGGGATATGGACACGGGTCTTTTCCCACTCGACCACCAGCGCGGAGGTCGGCCCGGCCACCAGGCGCATCGTGAGCTGCTCGATCGGCGTGGCCAGTGTCTCGACCGCGACCGTGCCCTTCCCCGCGTCCTGGGCCTGAACCGGATCGTCGATCGGGATGCCCCAGCGGTCCACGACCTTGTTGACGTGCACTTCCCAGCTCGCCTGCTGGGGGACCACGTACAGCGAATACGTCCCCGGCGGAACGTGCACCCCGGCCACGTCGGCGGCGAAGGGGACGTACAAACGCGTGGGCTCGTTGGCCCCGAGCCGCCACGGCGTGCCGAAGGGGAGCACGTCCCCCAGCATGGTCCGGCCGCGCGCCGAGGGCCGCCCGTAGCAGACCTTCACCACGGCGCCGTCGATGGTGGCCTCGACCGAGTCCAAAGGGCTGGGCCGCTTCGCGAGGTCGGCGGGGGTGCCGCGGTGCGTGCAGGCCCCCGGCGGCGCCTGGCCGGCGAGGGCGACGGGAAGGGCGAGTCCGAGCACGGCGAGCAACGTGATTCTCACGGTTCCTCCTTGCGGTCGCGGCGGGGCCGGTGCGTCCGCCGACCTGAATCGTATTACCGCCGGCCCCGGTGCGGGCAAGCCCCGGGGTCGCGCCCGTGGGCCGAGAGGGGCCGCGCCCGAGCGGGCGCCCCGCCACGACAGCGCCCCGCCCGAGGACCTGAGCTCGAGCGGGGCGACGGGTCTCCCGCGGCGTTTCCGCCCCGGGCGGGACAACTCCTCAACGATGCTGTGGTGCCGGCGCGGACGGAGGCTCAACCTCGATCGGGAACCTGATCATCACCGGTACGGCGCGCCCGCCGATACGACCTGGCGCGTAGGTGGACGCGATGACGGCCGCCCGCGCGGCGGCATCGAACCCCGGATGCCAACTCGCCAGGATGCGTACCGACCCGGCGTCGGCATGCCCGGTCGAGTCCACGATCGCCTCGACGTACACGCGGTAGCTCACGCCGGACTCGCGGAGACTGTCGCCGAACGCGCGGAGACTGTCCGGGAACGTCAGCGGCGGGCGGCTGAGCAGCCGTGGCCGTTCCGTGACCGAATCCTCCCGGTACACCCCCGGCGGAGGCTGAGGTGCGGGAGGGCCGGGCGTGACCGAGAAGTTGAACGGGATCCGGACCCGCACCGCTACGGCGCGTCCGTCGAGCCGCCCCGGACGGAAGGTGGTGGCTACCACTACGTCGCGCGCCACGGCCTCGAACGCCGGATGCGAGCTCGACACGGTACGTACGGAACCAGAGTCCACACGCCCGGTCGTGTCGATGACGGCCTCGAGGAGCACGTGGCCGCCGATGCCCGCTGCCTTGAGACTGTCCGGGTATGCCAGCTGCGGGTGGTGGAGCATCCGCGGCCGTTCCGTCACCGAATCTTCCGCATACACCCGTTCTCGCTGCGGAGTCGGCGCCGGTGCCGGCCGCGGCGTCATGCAGGCGGCCGCGACGACGAGCGTGCCCGCACCCGTGGCGAGCGCAGTCCGGACCAGACGCCACTTCGGGCTGGGAGATGTCATGGCCTCGATCCTCCTTTCCAGCAACGTGCGCGCTTCCGAGAATGCGGTGGGGGCGAGCAGCGGCTGGCTCGTCGAGCGGGCGCCGACGCTGAGCAGCAGCACACCGTAGGCGTGCGCGTCGGCGCCGGCACGCATCACCCGGCCATCGCAGTCGGTCTCGACGGCGAGCTGCAGCCGGCGCACCTGCCACCACAGGGGGAGGGCCCACGGCACGAGCATCAGCGCCACCGTGGCGCCGAGCAGGAGATCCGGGTCGCGCGCGGCGCGATGTTCGTTCTCGTGCAGCAGCATCAGCGAGCGCGCTGCCGGCTCCGCCGCCAGGGCCCATTCCGGGAGCACGACCCGCAAGCCTCCCAGCCGCACGACGGCAGGCCCGAGATCGGGCGCTACCAGCACCTCCGTTCCGTCCACGACGGCCGCGTGCCACCCGCGCGCCCGGCGCCGGAGAGTGACGCCGGCTCGAAGCAGGCCGAGCGCCAGCGCGAGTGAGGCACCGGCCCACAGCAGCAGCAGCGGCCGGCTCAGGGAGGCAATCAGCGGGCCGATCTTCCGCTGGGTGCGGGAGACGCCCACCGGGGCCGCCCTGCTCGCCGGCGGCGGCCCGACGACGAGGTCCTCGACCAGCACCGATCCCGGTGCGACGCGTGGAGGAACGGGGACGCCGGGGATCATCAGCCCGGCCACGGGCACGAGCAGCGACGCCGCGATGGCCACCGCCCAGAGGAAGCGACGGGGCCTCGCCCACAGTCTCGCGGCGCGCTCCAGTGCGAGGGCGGCAAGGCCGAAGCACAGGCTGAGGGCCGACGCGTAGAGCATCCAGATCGCGATCATGGCCGCCCTCCCTTGATCCGAGCGTCGAGCAGCCGCCGCAGCCGTCGCAGGTCCGCTCTGCTCAGCACGCGCTCGCCGACCAGCTCGGTGAGCAGGAGCTCCGGCGATCCGCTGAAGAACCGGTCGACGAGCTGCCGGACGGCGCCCCGTCGCGCGACGCGCTCCGGAACGAGCGCGAAGTAGCGATGGGCCCTGCCTTCTCCCTCGTGCCGCACATGTCCCTTGGCCTCCAGGATCCGCAGCACGGTGAGCACGGTCGTATAGGCCAGCTCGTCGTGCAGGGCGTCCCGGACCTCGGCCACGGTCCCGGAGCCGCGCTCCCACAGCACGGCCATCACGTCGAGCTCGCGATCCGTCAGGGCGATAGCCACCGCTCCCCCCAGCTACTAATGTGCTAGTAGATGGTAGGAGCGGCCGCCCGGCTTGTCAACTATTGATTTAGTAGCTAAACGGTCGGCGATGCGTTACCCATCGCGCCCCATCCTGCGTCCGGGGGGGCTCTCCACGGGAATGGCATGGCTTGCAGAGACCGATTGGTGTCCACAATCCCGCCTCAGCAGAAGCCCCGCTCAGTCGTGGACGACCGAGCGGGGCTTCAGGTTGCGCGCAGTGGGCCTGGGTAGAGTTGAACTACCGACCTCACGCTTATCAGGCGTGCGCTCTAACCACCTGAGCTACAGGCCCGCTCCAAGTTGCCAGACGGCAAGTTGCCAGGGGACGGGTCTTCCCCCTTTGCCGGCTGCACCCTCACAACCAGGTTCATCACGCGTCCCACTCCCGCCGCGGGCGGCCGCCGCCGCGGCGGGGCACCGCGTCGTCGTCGTCGTATTCCTCGTCCAGCTCCTCGAAGTCGTCGAAGTCCTCTTCTTCCTCGTCCAGCTCCTCGTCGTACTCCTCCTCGTCGAGATCCTCGTCCTCGAACTCCGCGTTCTCGTCGAACTCGTCGAGGTCCTCGAACTCCTTCTCCTCGTCGTCGTCTCCGCGACGCCCGCGCATCACGACCCGCGGCTCCGACGCCCTGCGCGCGTTCATCCCACCCTCCAGAGTAGGTTCGGGCCGGCCATGGGACTCCGATGACATCAGTCCGCCACCGCCCGGGCGGCCCGGGCGAGCTTCTTCCGCTCGTTCTGGCCGAGGGCGCGCTTCCTGAGCCGCACCGCGCCCGGCGTGACCTCGATCAGCTCGTCGTCCTCGATGTACTCGAGCGCGAGTTCGAGGGTAATGTCCCGGGGCGGTTCCAGCAAGACGGCCTCGTCCGACCCGGACTGGCGCATGTTGGTGAGACGCTTGCCCTTGGCCGGGTTCACGTCCAGGTCCCCCGGCCGGCAGTGCTCGCCCACCACCATCCCCTCGTACACCGGCTCCGTCGGCCGCACGAACAGCACCCCCCGCTCCTGCAGATTGAACAGCGCGAAGGCCACCGCGGTTCCCTGGATCATGCTGACCATGACGCCCCGGCTGCGGCCCTCGAGCGGGCCGGCCCACTGGCCGTACTCGAGGAAGCGGTGGTGCATGATCCCATTGCCGCGCGTGTCGGTCAGGAACTCCGACCGGTAGCCGAACAGGCCCCGCGCGGGGATGCGGAACGCCATCCGGACCGTGCCGTGGCCCGGGTTTTTCATGTCCATCAGCTCGGCGCGCCGGGGCCCCAGCTTTTCCATCACCGTGCCGACGAACGGCTCGGAGACGTCGATCGCCAGCTCCTCGTACGGCTCCTGCATCTCGCCGTTCGGCCCCTCGCGGGTGATGACCCGGGGCCGCGAGACGAGGAACTCGTAGCCCTCGCGCCGCATCGTCTCCATCAGGATGCCGAGGTGCAGCTCGCCGCGGCCGGCCACCCGGAAGGTGTCCGGCGAGTCCGTCTCCTCGACCCGGAGCGCGACGTTGCGCTCGACCTCGCGAAACAGCCGCTCCCGGATCTGGCGGCTGGTGACGAACCGGCCGTCGCGGCCGGCGAACGGCCCGTTGTTCACCGAGAAGTCCACCGTGATGGTCGGCTCCTCGACCGCGATGCCCGCGAGCCGCTCCGGCGCCTCGGGATCGGTGACCGTCTGCCCGATCTCGATGCCCTCGAGCCCCGACAGCGCGACGATCTCCCCCGCCGACGCCTCCTCGACCTCCACCCGCGCCAGCCCTTCGAAGCCGTGCAGCTGCGCGACCTTCGCCCGCGCGAACGTCCCCTCCGGCACCAGGCCCGGCTCGCCCCACGGCAGCAACGCCACCGTCTGGCCCGGGCGCACCGACCCGCGCTCGATCTTCCCGATCGCGATCCGCCCGACGTAGGGCGAGTGGTCGAGCGTCGAGACCAACATCTGGAACGGGCCCTCGAGCGCACGCGGCGGGGGCACGTAGTCGACGATGGCGGCGAACAGGGGCCGGAGGTCACCCGTGAGCCACTCCGGCGTGCCGGGCACGACGAAAGGATGCAAGGGTGTGGGCGGTAGGCTGTCCGAGCCGGACGCCTCCACACCCGACACCCTATCCCCTGCACCCTGCTTGGAGGGCAGCTCCGTGAACGCGACCCCGTAGCGGCTCGACGCGTACAGGAACGGCGCGTCGATCTGGGCCGTCGAGGCCTCCAGGTCCATGAACAGCTCGAGGCACTCGTCGTGCACCCGGAGCGGCTCGGCGTCCGACCGGTCGATCTTGTTGATGACGACGATCGGCTTGAGACCCAGCGCCAGCGCCTTCCGCGTCACGAACCGCGTCTGCGGCATCGGCCCCTCGGCCGCGTCCACCAGCAGCAGCACGCCGTCCACCATCTTCAGGATGCGCTCCACCTCGCCGCCGAAATCCGCGTGGCCCGGCGTATCGACGATGTTGATCTTCACCTCGCCCCAGCGCACGGCCGTGTTCTTGGAGAGGATCGTGATCCCGCGCTCGCGCTCCAGCGGGTTGCTGTCCAGCACGCGCTCCATCACCTGCTGCCCGGCGCGGAATACGCCCGCCTGGCGCAGCATCATGTCCACGAGAGTGGTCTTCCCGTGATCGACATGCGCAATGATGGCGATGTTGCGGATGTGCACGAGATGCCGCGGTTGCCGGAACCTAGACGAGGGGGCTCATAGTGGTGGCGGCGGCAAGGTAGGGGGGAGGGGGGAAGTGCGCAAGTGGCGGGACGGGGCCAAACGACAGGTGAGAGGCGAGAGGTGAGGGGTGAACCGTTCAGGTGAGAAGTGAGAGGTGCAAGGGCGTGAGAAATGAGGGTGAGAGGGGAGACGCTCACCTCTCACGCCGTTCGCTTCTCACGTCTCACCCGAACCTCTGACCCCTCACCTCTCACTTCTGGTTCACTCGTGCCACGCCGTCTCCCGCTCCATCTGGATCGTCACGTGCTGGATGCCGAACGTGCGCACCCGGCGGCAGATCTCCTCCAGCGCCGCCTGGTGGCGCCCCGGGTCCGGCACGGTCGCGTGCGCACTCATCGCCACGATGCCGTTGCTCACCGTCCAGACGTGCAGGTCGTGCACGTCGGACACCCCCGCCACCGCGCCGATGGCGCCGGCCAGGTCGCCCAGGGACACGTGCTGCGGCGTGGCCTCCAGCAGCACGTCCACCGACTCGCCCACCAGCCGCACCGCGCTCACCAGGATCAGCGCGGCGATGACGATCGAGATGAGCGGATCCGCCGGCCGCCAGCCGGTCGCCAGAATGACGCCCGCGGCCGCGATCGTGCCCACCGAGCCCAGGGTGTCGCCCAGGATGTGGAGGTAGGCCGCCCGGGCGTTGAGGTTCTCCTCGCGCGCCCGGTGCAGCATCACGACGGCGACCAGGTTCGCCGCCAGGCCGACGACCGCCACCGCCAGCATCAGCCCGGACCGGATGTCCGGCGGCTGGCGGAGCCGCCCCAGGGCCGCCACGACGATCCAGATGGTCACGCCGATCAGCAGCGCCCCGTTGAACAGGGCCGCGATGATCTCGAGGCGGTAGTAGCCGAACGACTTCTCGGCCGTGGCCGGCCGGCGCGCGATCCACAGCGCGAACAGCGACAGGCCGAGCGCGCCGGCGTCGGTCACCATGTGCCCGGCGTCCGCCAGCAGCGCCAGCGACCGGGACACCAGCCCGCCCCCCAGCTCGGCGACCGCGATGACCACCGTCAGCACGAGCGCCCACAGCAGCGCGCGGGCGCTCTCCGGCCGCTGCGGCGGCCGCACGCAGCCGGCCTCGCTCACCGCCCGCTCCGGATGCGGGGGGCCCCGATCACGTGTAGCTTGCCTGCCCGGACATGAACGGCTCCTGGCAACCCATCGCCACGCGCATCGGCGTGGTCGCCCTGCTCGTGCTGGCGAACGCGTTCTTCGTCGCCGCCGAGTTCGCCCTGGTGTCGTCGCGCCGGCTGCGCATCGACGCGATGATACGAAGGGGCGATGCAAAAGCCAAGCTGGCGCGCCGCGCCCTGCTCGCCATCGACCGCTCGATCTCCGGCACCCAGCTCGGCACCACGCTCGCCAGCCTCGGCCTCGGCTGGGTGGGCGAGCCCACCATCGCGCGCTCGCTCGAGGGCCTGTTCGCACCGCTGCCGCGCGTGCTGGCCCCGCTGGCCACCCACGGCGTCGCCGGGACCCTCGCGTTCCTGTGCATCACCTTCCTCCACATCGTCCTCGGCGAGCTGACCCCCAAGGCGGTGGCGCTGCTCTACCCGGAACGCACCAGCACCTGGCTCGCGGGCCCGCTGCTGGCGTTCACGATCGCCACCAATCCCTTCATCTGGCTGCTGAGGGGCAGCGCCAACGCCGTGCTCCGGGTGTTCGGGCTGCGCGCCCCGACCCGGCTGGACCGCCTGCACTCGGCCGAGGAGCTGCGGATGCTGGTGGACCAGAGCGCCAAGGCCGGGAGCCTGGACCGCACCGACGCGCGGCTGCTGGCCGGCGTGTTCGAGTTCTCGGAGAAGACCGCTCGCGACGTGATGACGCCGCGCACGGCGATGACCGCGTTGCCGGCCACGGCGACGCTGGCGGAGGCGGCCGACCGGATCGCCGTCGCCCGCCGCTCCCGCTACCCCGTGACCGGGGCATCGCTCGACGACATCGTGGGCATCGTGCACGCCAAGGACGTGCTCGCCGCCCTGCGGCGCCCCCAGCCGCCCGGCGCCCTCGCCGAGCTGATGCGGCCCGCGCACTTCGTCCCCGGCTCCCGCGAGGTCGAGGACGTGCTGGCGGACATGAAGCTCAAGAGCGTGCACATGGTCATCGTGCTGGACGAGTTCGGCGGGACCGCCGGCCTGGTGACGATGGAGGACCTGCTGGAGGAGATCGTCGGAAAGATCTACGACGAGTACGACCGTCCGGCCGGCCTCCGGCTGAGCGGCACGATCCCGCCGCCGGGCGCCGCGCATCCCGGCAGCCTGACGCTGCCCGAGGTCAACGCGCGGTGCGGCCTCGCGCTCGCCAGCGACGACTACACGACCCTGGGCGGCTACCTGTTCGGCCGGCTGGGGCGGCTGCCGGTCGTGGGCGACCGCGTCGAGGTCGGCGGCGGGGCGTTCGAGATCGTGGCGATGGACGGGCGGCGGGTGGCGGAGGCGAGGTTCGTCAGGTCAGAAGGCGTGAGAGGTGAGGGGTGAGAGGGGAGACGCTCGCGTGAGAAGCCGCTCACTCCTCCCTCTTCAGTCTCACCACAATCTCCCTCGCCACCTTGATCGCTTCCTTCATCGAGGACGGGTCCGCGATCCCCTTCCCCGCAATATCCATCGCCGTCCCGTGGTCGGGCGAGGTGCGGGGCACGGGCAGCCCCAGCGTCACGTTCACGGCGTGGCCGAACGACGCGACCTTGATGGCCGTCATCCCCACGTCGTGGTAGGGCGCCAGCACGGCGTCGAACTCCCCCCGCATCGCACGCACGAACACGGTGTCCGCCGGCAGCGGCCCGGCGATGTCGAGGGTGCGGGCGGCCGGGCCGAGGACCCGCGCCTCCTCGTGCCCGAACAGGCCGCCCTCGCCCGCGTGCGGATTGAGGGCGCACAGCGCGAGCCGCGGCGCGGCGAGGCCGAACCACGCCGTCAGGTACTGCCGGGCGACGAGGCCGACCTCCACGATCCGCTCGGGCGTCAGGATCGAGAGGGCATCGCGCAAGGCCAGGTGCGTCGTGACCAGCACCACGCGGAGCCGGTCCGAGGCCAGCATCATCGCCACCTGCCGCGCGCCCGTCAGGTCGCGCAGCAGCTCGGTGTGGCCGGGAAACCGGTAGCCCGCCGCGTTGAGCGCCCGCTTGTCCCCCGGGCCCGTCACGATGGCGTCCACCCGGTCTTCCTTCCACAGCCGTACCGCGGCCTCGACGGCCAGCCCGGTGAGCCGCCCCGCCAGCTCGAGGCGGGCGCCGCCCGGCGGCGCGCCGTCCCAGCGCCCCACCCCGGCCCTGTGGTCGGCGGGGATGCCCGCGATGACGTCGTCGGGCCCGACGACGGTGGTCTCGGCCCCGGCCGCGCCGATGGCGGCGGCCACGATCTCGGGACCGATGCCCCGAGGGTCACCGACGGTTATGGCGAGCCGGGGCGCGTGGACGGGCATCGTTGCTCGGAAGACGGCAGGCCGGGAGCGGACGGATGGGGCGTAGCGAGCTCAGCGCCGCTTCACAGCCGCTCGCTCACGTACGTCTGGTTCCGGAGTGAGCGGAGCAGCTCCTGGACGGCCTTCTGCTGGGTGAGTCGCTGCCGCAGCTGGTCGCGCACGTCCTCGAACGTGAAGTCCCGCTCGGGCTCCACGGCGGTCAGGATCGCGACCGCGTACTTGGTGCGGTTCGCCGACTCCGTGCTGATGGCGAACGGCGGGATGGGCTGGCCGATGGTCGCCGAGTCGAACGCGGCGGCGTAGATGGGCGGGAGCTTGGCGCGCTCGACCGAGTCCACCCGCACCTGTTCCGTGGTGTCGGCGTAGAGGCCGGCGAGCGAGTCGAAATCCGCGCCGCCCTTGAGCAGCGCGAACACGGTGTCGGCGCGCGCGCGTGCCACGGCCAGGTTGGCCGAGTCGACGGCCGGAATGAACAGGATGTGCCGCGCCTTGATCTCGCCCGGCTGCACGTGCTCGACCTTGATGATGTGGTAGCCGTAGGGCGTTTCCACCGGGCCCGCGATCCCGCCCTCCGGCGTGGCGAACGCGACTTTCTCGAACGCGTCCACCATCGTGCCCCGCCGGAACCAGCCGAGGTCGCCGCCCACCTCCCGCGTTCCCGGGTCGTCGGAGAAGCGGCGGGCGAGCGTCTCGAAGTCGGCCCCGTGGCGGAGCTGGACCAGGACCGACTCCGCGCGTGCCAGCGCCGCCGCCCGGGCCTCGGCCGTCGGGCGCGGGGCCACCACGATCTGCTTGAAGAACACCATCGCGGGCCGCTTGTTCTGCTGCCCCTGCGCCTGCCAGTCGCGGAAGGCGTCGCGCAGCTCGGACATCGTCACGCTGGCGGGCTTGAGCTTCCCGTCCTGGCGGAGCTTGCCGAGGTAGGCGTCCTCGTACTGCGAGCGGCGCTGCTGCTCGGTCAGCCAGCGGCGCCACTCCTCCGGGGTGCCGAAGCCCGACGCCGCGATGGCGGCCCGGAACTCGCCCTCGCTGCGGTACTGGCCGCGGATCGAGCGGGCCTGGTCCTCGGCCTTGCTCAGCACCTCGGCGTCGGCCACCGTGATCGAGGTGTCGCGCCGCGCCTTCTGATAGAGGACCTCGTCGTCGATCATCGTCTGGAGGATCTGCCGCCGCAGCGCCGTCCGGCCGGCGGAGTCCGGCGGCAGCCGCAGGCCGTTCTGCGACTGCTGGATCAGCACCCGCTCCTGGACGTCGGAAAGCAGGATCGGCTCGGTCCCCACGACCGCAACCACGCGGTCGACGAGCTGCGGCGCCTGCTGCGCCGCGAGCGGCGCGGGCGCCAGCAGCAGCGCCCACCACGCGGCGCGCAGGCGCGCGGTCACCGGGCTACCGGGCTCCCTTCTTGGCGGGACTCGGCGCCCCCGGGGCCGGCTGCACCCCGACCGGCGGCCCGCTCGGCGCCGGGGTCATCGGCGGCACGCCGGGCACCTGGCCGCGCGGCGTCACCGGACCGCGGAGCGCCGTCGCCTTCTCCAGCGCGCGGTCCACGCCCGCCGGCGAGACGTCCCACGAGGAGCGGGCGCGCAGCACGTCGGACAGGAACGCCGGCAGCTCGAAGAACGGGTGCGCGGTGGGAGCGGAGACGAGGTCGGCGAAGTAGCGCTCCGCGCGGTGCGCGGCGGCCTCGGTGCGGCTGCGCCGGGCGGCCGTGTCGGCGGCGAGCGACTCCGGCGCCACGCCGAGGCGCGCCTCCATCGTGTCGAGGTCCGCGTGGTAGAAGGTGCGGATCGTGTCCCGGTCCGCCGCCGTCAGGTTGATGCCCCGGACCTTGGCCGCGTTGATCAGGATCTCGTTGCGCACCACCGTCTGCAGGAACTGGTTCAGGGACGAGTCCGCCGCCTGGGCGACCGCCGCCCGGGTCTGCGGCGGGAACGCCTCCAGCCAGCGGACGAACTCGCCCAGCGTCAGCGACCCGCCGCGGTAGGTCGCGAGCACGCGCCCGCTGCCCTGGTACGCCCGCACGTTCTGCGCGGCGGCGCGCGCCGCGGCCGGCGCGGAGCCCTTGATCTTGATCTCGGCCGCGCGGTTGACGCTGTCGGCGTAGATCGAGTCGAACCGCTGCACCAGGGTGCCCTTCACGCCGGTCGCGAACGAGTCCCGCACCTGCGCGAGCGTCGGCCGCCAGATGATGTGGTACCCCCAGGGCGTCTGCACCGGATCCGACAGCTGGCCCGGCTTGAGGCCCCAGGCCGCATCCTCGAACGCCTTGATCATCGTCCCGCGCGCCACCAGCCCCAGCGAGCCGCCGGCCTTCGCGCTGCCGGGATCGTCGGACTTCTGGGACGCCAGCCTGGCGAAGTCGGCGCCGTGGCGCAGCTGCGTGAGATACCCCTGCAGCTGGCGCAGCTTCGCCGCCTTGAGATCCGCCGACGTGTCGGGCGACACGCGGACCAGGATGTGGTCGAGCCAGCGCAGGTCGCCGGCGTTGTAGGCGCTGTCCACCTGCTGCGGGGTCAGCTCGGCGCGGCTGCCGATCACCGCGTCGTGGTAGCGGTCGGCGACGCGCTGCATCACCGCGGGCCAGTTCACCGCGATCACGGTCGCGCTGTCGAGGAGGCTGTCGCCCCGCGCCACGGCGCGGGCGAGGAGCTGGTAGTCCACCCAGTCGTCGGCCAGGCGCTCCATCACCTCCCGCCGCAGCGGGATCTGCTTGACCGGAGCCACGAGCTCGGCCAGCTGCGTGACCGTCAGCTCCTGTCCGGCCGCGCGGGCCACCACGTCCTGGTGGGCCGACAGCGCGTCGCGCAGTCCCGAGCAGCCGGCCAGCGCGAACAGCGATACCACCGCAAGGCGGCGAACCATCGTCTCTCCTATGGAAGTGTCTCATCCACGGCGCGCGACAGCGCGCGCACCAGTCCCGCCACCAGCGGCATCCCGCCGAGCCGGCGGAGCTTCATCACCAGCGGGGCCGCCCGGCGCACCTCCGCGTCGAACTGCACCTCGTCCATGGCGGCCGTGAGATTCGCCAGCCGCGGCACCGCGCCCGTCCGGAACACCAGGCGCGCCTCGTCGCCCCGCACCAGAACCGTTTCGAGGCCGAGACGCGCGCCGATCACCCGCAGGTGGGTGAGCGCGACGAGCGCCTCGGCCTCGGCGGGAGGCCGGCCGAACCGGTCCACCATCTCCTCCCGCAACTGTTCAATCTCGCCACTGGACTGACTGCGCGCCAGCCGCCGGTACAGGTCGAGCTTCGCCGCGTCGTCGGGCACGTACGGATCCGGCAGCAGCGCCGCGCGGTCCAGCAGCACCTCGGGCGGCGCCGCCACCACGCCCCGGGCCTCGCCCTTCAGGCTCCGCACCGTGTCTTCGAGCATCCGCAGGTAGACGTCCACGCCCACCGACATCGCGAATCCCGATTGCTCCGCGCCGAGGATGTTGCCCGCTCCCCGGAGCTCGAGGTCCTTGAGCGCGATCCGGTAGCCGGCCCCCAGCTCGGTGTAGTGCACCAGCGTCTCCAGCCGCGCCTCCGCGGCCTGATCCACGTCGTCGGGCACCAGCAGGTAGCAGTAGGCGCGCCGGTGGCTGCGGCCCACCCGGCCGCGGAGCTGGTAGAGCTGCGCCAGGCCGAGCTGGTGGGCCTGGTGCACGATCATGGTGTTGGCGTTGGGCACGTCGAGCCCGGACTCGACGATCATCGTGGAGCACAGCACGCCCACCTCGCCCGCGACGAACCGGCGCATCACCTCGTCCAGGTCGCGCGAGCGCATCTCGCCGTGCGCGATCGCCACCGTCGCCCGCGGCACCACCCGGCGCAGCCGCTCCGCCACCGTCTCGATCGTCTCGATCCGGTTGTGCACGAAGTACACCTGCCCGCCGCGATCCAGCTCGCGCGCGATCGCCTCCTCGAGCAGCTCGTCGTCCCACGGCTCCACGAAGGTCAGCACCGGCGAGCGGTCCCGCGGCGGGGTCTCGATCAGCGTGAGGTCCCGCAGCCCGGCCAGCGAGAGCTGCAGCGTCCGCGGAATGGGCGTCGCCGTCAGCGTCAGCACGTCCACCGCGAGCCGCAGCCGCTTGAGCCGCTCCTTGTGCTCCACGCCGAACCGATGCTCCTCGTCCACGACGATCAGCCCCAGATCGTGGAACTGCACGTCGGGCGACAGCAGCCGGTGGGTCCCGATCACCACGTCCAGCGTGCCGGCGGCCAGGTCGGCGAGCGCCGCGCGCTGCTCCTTCGGGGTGCGGAACCGGGACAGCGTGACCAGCCGGACCGGGTAGTCGGCCAGCCGCTCGCTGAAGGTGCGGCCGTGCTGCTCCGCCAGAATCGTGGTGGGCGCCAGGACGGCGACCTGCTTGCCGGCCGTGACGGCCTTGAACGCCGCGCGCACGGCGATCTCGGTCTTGCCGTAGCCGACGTCGCCCACGACGAGGCGGTCCATCGGCCGCGGCGCCTCCATGTCCCCCTTCACCTCCTCGGTCGCGCGCCGCTGGTCGGGCGTGTCCTCGTAGAGGAACGACGACTCCAGCTCGCGCTGCCACTTGCCGTCGGGCGGGAACGCGTACCCGGACGCCAGGCGGCGGCGCGCGTACAGGTCGAGCAGCTCCGCCGCCATCCGGTGGACCGCCTCCTCCGCCTGGCGCCGCACCCGCGCCCAGCGCTTGCCGCCCAGGCGGTCGAGCTTGGGCGGCTTCGCGTCGCCGCCCGCATCGTCCACGCCGCGGAACCGCTCCAGCTGGTCGATCCGGTGCAGGGGCACGTGCAGCAGGTCGCCGCCTTCGTACTCGACCGCCGCCACGTCCAGCGTGCCGTCCGCGACCGCGATGGTCTGCATCCCGCGGTAGATCCCGATGCCGTGCTCGAGGTGCACCACGGCGTCGCCCGGCTTCAGGGCCGCGACCGCGCCCACCGGCGAGGCCTGGCGGTAGCGCCGCGGGCGCCGGATCCGCCGCGCCCGCCGGAAGATCTGGTGATCGGTGAAGACCACGAGCCCCGGCAGCGCGAAGCCGCCGTCGAGCGCGCCCACCGCGAGGTGCAGCCGCTCGGGGAAGCCGCCGCCCTCGCCCAGCAGCTCCTCGAGCCGCTCGAGCTGGCCCTGGTTGTCGCACAGCACCAGCGCCTCGACGCCCGCTGCCGGCCGCAGCCGCGCGAGGTCGCGCCCCACCTCGGGGGGCGGCCCGACCGGCAGCGGCGCCCCGCCGGCCGCCCGGAGCGCCAGGCGCGGAAAGGCGCCGCGCGCCGCGTCCCACGCCCCGGGCTCGACCAGCATCGCCTCGCGCGGCGGCACCACCTCGCCGAGCCGCCGGGCGATGGCCGCGTGATGCTCGGCCTCGGCCCAGGCCCGGCGCACCTCCTCGGCGAGCCGTGCCTCGCCGTCCTCCACGACCAGCGTGCCCGGCGGCAGCAGCTCGAACAGCCCGCGCCGCACCGACTCCCCCTCGCCACCCAGCGTGGCCCGCGGGTCCACCGGCAGCACCGTCACCCGCTCGGCCGGCCCGGTGGACCGCTGGGTCGAGAGGTCGAACGTGCGCAGCGCGACGCACGCGTCGTCCCAGAACTCCGCCCGCGCCGGCTGCGCCATGCCGAAGCCGTAGACGTCCACGATGCCGCCGCGCACCGAGAACTGGGCCACCTCGGTGACCATCGGCACCCGGCCGTAGCCCATGCGCTCGAGCCGCCCGACGGCGTCCCGGAACGAGACGCCGACCGCGAGGTCCAGGCGGGCGGCCTCGAGCGCCGCGGGAATGAGCGTCCGCTCGCCCGTCGCGCGGGCCGTCGTCACGATCACCCGTGCCGCGCCCCGGTTCAGCCGCTCCAGCGTCTCCACGCGCTCGCCCGCGATCTCGTAGTGCGGCTCGTTCTCGCCGAGGCCCTCGCGCTGCGGGTACAGCGCGACCGCCTCGTCGGTGAGGAGCACCGTCAGGTCGGCCAGCCACCGCTCCGCGTCGGTGGGCGCGGCCGCGACCACGACGGTCAACAGGTCCGGCCGGTCCAGCGCGTGCGCCGCCACCAGCAGCGCATCGGAGGAGCCGGGCAGCGCGGCCAGCGCACGGGAATCCCGCCGCTGGCGCAGCGCGGCGAGCAGCGTCTGCACCTCGGCCAGGGCGCCGAACTGGGCGACGAGTCGCGGCAGCGGCATCGGCTACGGGCCCCGCTCCAGCGCACCCGAAGCCACCACGGCCTCGAGCCCGAGCACCAGGAGCGCGGCGGCCAGCAGCCAGCCCGTCAGCTCGCTGCGACCCGCACCGCGGAACCGCACCGCGGCGTACGCGCGCGCGCTGGTCGCCACGCTGATTCGCGCGCCCGGAAACAGGTCGGCCAGCTCGCCGCCGGTGGCGCGGCGCAGGTCCGACTCGCGCGGATCCGGCGCCACCACCAGCGCACCGACCGTGTCCGCGCCGGCCAGGAGGAAGTACACCCCCGGGGCCCGCGGCGCGGCGACCGTGCGCTCGGCCCCGAGCCCGCGCACCGCGCCGCTCTCGGCCACGAGGCCCGTGACCGCGTCCGGCAGCACGACCGGGGCACCGGGCGCGGCCTCGAGGATGCCCTCCTCGCCGCGGGTGAAGCGGTTCACCAGATCGCCCACGAACGGCACGAATCCGCCGGTCAGGGGCAGCGACGTCTCCTCCGGCACGAGCCGGCTCCCGACCAGCACGATGCGGCCCGCGCGCACCAGCCACGGGTCGCCGCCCGCCCGGGCGAGCACTCCGCCCGGCTCGGCGCCGGCGGACCCCTCCAGCCGGTAGCGCCGGGTCACGCGGGCCCCGCGGATCTCCGGCACGAGCGGCGCCGCGAGCGTGTCCTCGCGCTCGACGCGCGGCCCGAAGCGCCACGGCACGCCCGCGGCGGCGAGCGCGCGATTGACCTGGCCGAGCTGCACCGGATCGCGCGGAGGCACCACGACCGCGGCCGCACCCGGCGCGGCACCCAGCCGCACCGCGCCCGCGGAGCCCGGGCGCACCTGGCCCGCGCGCACCAGGGCGGCGACGGCCGCCGCGACGAACGGGCCGGCCTCGGCCGTGTCGAGCGACGCGGCGGCCGGCGCCACGATGCGGACGGCGAACGGGCGGCTGTCGTCGGCGCGCAGCTCGTCCGGCTCGAGCGAGACCGCCCCGGCGTCCCAGCCCGCGGCCGGGGCCGTCACCGGCAGCAGCGCGACGTCGCGCGGGGCCACCAGCGCGCGGGCCTCCTCGCGCCCGCGCAGCGTCACGGTCACCGCCACCCGGCCTGCGGGCGGAGCCGGGGCACCCCCGATCGCCGCGGCCACGGTGCCGGCACCCGCCAGCCAGGTCGCGGGGCTCGCCCGGGCGGAGACGACCGCCCGGTTGGCGGGCGGGTCCGCCGCGGGCTCGTACACCAGCAGCGGGAGTCCGGCGGCCGCACTGTCCGACGCCCCGAAGGCGGTCCGCTGCGCATCCGACAGGAGATGGATCTCGCCGTGCGCGTACCCCGAGGCGCGCGCCAGGCGCGCCGCCGTCGCGACGGCGGCCGAGAGGTCGAGACGCACCGGCTCCGGCCGCGACGCCGCGGCCGCCTGGAGCAGCTCCTCCCGCGAGCCGCGCCGCGCGACGCCGTCGGCACCGATCAGCCACAGCGCGTCCGACGGCTGCGCGGCGCGCAGCGTCTCCGTCGCGCGGGCCTCGAGATCGTCGAAGGCCCGCACGCCCCCCGAGACGGCGGCCGACGACAGCGAGTGATCGAGGATCACGACCAGCGCCGTCGGCTCGTGGCCGGCGCCGAAGCGCGCCGGCACCACGGGCCGGCCGGCGGCGAGCGCCACCAGCGCCACCGCCGCCACGCGCAGCAGCAGCAGGAACAGGTGCTGCAGGCGGATGGTGCGCTGCGCCTCCCGTTCGGTCTCGCGCAGGTAGCGCACGGCGGGAAACACCACGTCCGGCGGCCGGTGGCGCGAGAACAGGTGGAGCAGCGGCGGCACGAGGCCGAAGCCGAGCAACACGAGCGCGAGCGGCTGGAGGAAGACCATCAGCCCAGCCGGGCCCTCCTCTCGGCCGCGCGGCGAAGCGCGTAGCCGAACGGCGTGTCCGTGGACACGTGATGGTAGGCGATGCCGCCGCTACGGAGCGCCCGGCGCCACGCCGCCACCACGCCCTGGACGGTGGCGCGGTACGCGCGCCTGAGGTCGCGCGGCGACGCGATCACGCCCTCGCGCGTCTCCGGATCCACGAACCGCGCCCGGGCCGCCGCGTCCAGCTCCATCTCGCCGGGGTCCATCAGGTGGAAGACCAGTACCTGGTGGCCGCGATGCCGCAGGTAGCGCAGCGCCAGCAGCACCAGGTCACGGTCCACCAGCAGGTCGGAGACGAGCACCACGAGGCCGCGGCGCTTGAGCAGGCCCGTCACGCGCGCCAGCGCCGCCTCGGCGGCAGTCCCGCCGCCGGGGGCGAGGTCCGCGAGCGCGCGCACCAGCAGGTGCCACTGTCCCGGCCGCGCGCGCGGCGCGATCGCACAGCGCACCTCGCTGTCGAACCCGATCAGCCCGGTCGCGTCCCGCTGCCGGAGCAGCACGAGCGCCAGCGCCGCCGTCAGCCGGGTGGCGTAGTCGAACTTGCGGAGCCGGCGCTCGGGGTCCCCCGTCCACGCCATCGAGCGCGAGACGTCGAGCACCAGCGTGGCGCGGAGGTTCGTCTCCTCCTCGTACTGCTTCACGTACAGCCGGTCGCGCCGCCCCACGACCTTCCAGTCCAGGTAGCGCAGCTCGTCGCCGGGCTGGTAGGGCCGATGCTCGGCGAACTCGACCGAGAAGCCGCGGTACGGCGAGCGGTGCAGCCCGGCGAGAAAGCCCTCCACGACCCCCTCCGCCACGAGCTCGATGCCGCCGAGAGCGCTCACCTCGTGCGGATCCAGCAGGTCGAGGCGCTCGCGCGTCAGACCGGTTGCGGAGGCCACAGGCTGTCACTAGGACAGGACACGCCCCAAAGGTAGGGCAGCCGCGCGGAATGCGCCAAGTGCTTGACGCTCTGGCAGTTGGCACCAAGCCGGCAGGTGGCACGGTCTATGCCTTTCCGTATGGTCGGACCACGTGTCCGGAGGTCGCCATGTCGAGCCGGGTATGGATCAGCGCGTCGTTCGCGCTCACAGGACTGCTGCTGGCGGGAACGCCCGCCCGCGCCGCCGAGCGCGCGCGGCGGGATCCGCCGGGCGTGCGGATCTGGACCGACCACGGCGAGGTGTACCGGCGCGGTGAGCGGGTGCAGGTGTCCTTCCGCACCGAGCACGACGCCTACGTGACGGTGCTGCGCGTGGACACGGACGGTCGCGTGCGCGTGCTCTTCCCGCGCGATCCCGGCGACCCCAACCTCGCCCGCGGCGGAGAGACGTACACGGTGCCCGGCCTGGACGACCGGTACGCCTTCGCGGTGGACGACGCCCCGGGCGTCGGCTACGTGTTCGCGGTGGCGAGCAACGATCCGTTCGTGTACGACGCGTTCGAGGCCGACGACCAGTGGAGCTTCCAGGAGATCGCCAACCTGAGCGACGGCCGGGTGCACGGCGACCCCTACGCCTCGCTCCAGAGCCTGGTGCAACAGATCATGCCTCCGGGGTACGCGGACTACGACACGCACCTGCTGCCCTACGACGTGGAGCAGCACTACGACTATCCGCGGTTCCTGTGTTACGACTGCCACGCCTACACTCCCTACGCGTACTGGGATCCGTACGACGTGTGGTGCCCGCGGTTTTCGCTCGCGGTGTACTTCAATCCCTTCTACTACTACCCGAGCTACTGGTATCCGACCCGTTACTACCGCGGCGTGAACGTCGTGTACGTGCGCCCGGGCTTCGTGGGCCGGCAGTTCGTCTTCCGCAATCGCGCCGCCGGCGCATCCCCGTACGTCGTCTACCGCGACCGGCGCAACGGCTGGGGCGATTCGCCGGGTGACCGGGGCGTGCGCGGGGTGGACATCGGCGGCGTGGGCAGCGTGCCCTCGCCGGGGGGCCGGCGGACCGTCGGCGGGACGGCGGACCAGGTCCCGGGCGGACGGCGGACGGTGGGTGGCGGAGGCGATCAGGTCTCGGCAGGGCGTCGGGTCGTGACCAAGGAGCCGCCGGGGGCGGCGGGCTCGTTCGCGCCGCGGCAGCCGCTCGCCGCGCCGGACGCGGGCCGGAGATCCGCGCAGGCCATACCGGAGCCCGACACGCATCCGCGCGTGATCGGCCCGTCGCCGGTGCCCCGCGTCGACGTCGCCCCGACCCAGCCCCGGCAGCGCGGCGTGTACATCGACGCCGGAGGTTCTCCGGCAGCCGCGGCCGGGCGCCCGGAAGCGCGCGACAACCCGCGCTACATCCCGCAGGAGGCGCCGCGCTCCGAGTCGCGGGGGACCCCGGGATACGGAGTGCCCGAAGCGCCGCGAGGCGCGTCGTCCGGCGCCCCGCGAGAAGCGCCCCGCGCCGCGCCGGCGTCCGCGCCGCGCGCAGCGCCTCGAGGTGGCGGCTCCATGGAGCCGGCCGCGCGGGCGGCGCCACGCGCCGCTCCGGCACCCAGGTCGGCGCCCGCCCTGGTGCGACGGCGTGGGTGACCGGTGGAGGCGCCGCTCTGGC
This sequence comes from Gemmatimonadales bacterium, assembly GCA_035502185.1. Lineage (NCBI taxonomy): Bacteria > Pseudomonadati > Gemmatimonadota > Gemmatimonadia > Gemmatimonadales > Gemmatimonadales bacterium. Next base: position 36,532 of record DATJUT010000112.1, on the reverse strand, counting down.
GCCCCATCGCGCGCAACTTCCGAATGCGCCCGAGCGTACACTACGCCCGGGCGCATTTGGTCGCCCGCCCGCCACACCCGCCACCCGGAACCGCCGATGACCCGTCGCACCGCGCGTCTGCTCGTGGCCGCCGCCCTCGCGGCCGCCGCTCCGCTGCCGCCCCTCGCCGCCCAGTCCCCCGCAGCCCGGGACGCCGCCGGCATCCGGCGGGCCGCCGAGTCCATCACCGCGGCGGACATCCGCCGCCGCATCGGCATCATCGCCGACGACTCGATGCTCGGCCGCGCGACGCCCAGCCCGCAGCTCGAGGAGGTCGCGGCCTGGGTGGCCGGCGAGTTCGCCCGCGCGGGCCTCGCGCCCGCAGGGGACTCCGGCGGCTTCCTCCAGCGCTACGGCATCCGGCGGCTCCGGGTCGATTCCTCCTCCTTCGTCATGGCGATGGGCCACGGCGCGCACGGCCACTGGCTGCTCGGCCGCGAGGCCGCGAAGGTGTTCGGCCGGCCGCCCGCCGCGCCGCTCACGGCCCCGGTCGTGCTGGTGGCGGGGATTCCCGCCGACACGGTCCGCCCGTTCGGCGCCGTGCCGATGGCGGGCACCATCGTCGTCCAGGTGCTCGACACCTCGCGCATCAACAACGGCCTCGTGCCGCTGGTGACGGCCGGCGTGGCCGCGGGCGTGAAGGCCTGGATCTTCGTCTCGAACCGCTCCGCCCGGGAATTCGAGGCGATGGCCCACGGCGCCCTGATGCCGGCGTACGAGGTCGGCGACGAGGTGCGCGGTCCGCTCGACATCTCCCTCTACGAGGTGCGCGACAGCAGCGCGGCGGAGCTGCTGCGCGCCGCCGGCGCGGACCCCGCCGCCCTGCTCGCACCCGGCGCCGCTCCGGCCGTGGTGGCGCTCGCCGGCGTCACCGCGACGGTGGACGTCCGGCGCGCGGTGGAGCGCGACGCCTCCGCGCCCAACGTGATCGGCGTGCTCGAGGGCAGCGATCCCGCCCTCAGGGGCCAATACGTCTTCTTCACCGGGCACATGGACCACATCGGCACCGCGAGCGGGGACGAGGGATGTCGCGCGGCGGGCGCGGACACCATCTGCAACGGCGCCGACGACGACGGCTCCGGCGCCGTGGCCGTGGTGGAGCTCGCGCAGGCCTACGCGCGGCTCGTGCCCCGGCCGCGGCGCTCGCTGGTCTTCATGACGGTGTCCGGCGAGGAGCGCGGCCTGTGGGGCAGCGGCTGGTACGTCGCCCACCCGGCGTTCCCGCTCGCCGCCACCGTGGCCGACCTCAACACCGACATGATCGGCCGCAACCCGAGCGACGGCGTCCTGGCGATCGGCAAGGAGCACTCGTCCCTCGGCCCGCTGGCGGACAGCGTCGCGGCGAGCCACCCGGAGCTGCGGATCCGGGTGCTGGGCGACACCCTGCCCCGCGAGCACCTGTTCTTCCGGTCCGACCACTACAACTTCGCGCGCCGGGGCGTGCCGATCCTGTTCTTCACCACCGGCCTGCACCGCGACTACCACCGGCCGACCGACTCGGTGGACAAGATCGACGCCGAGCAGGAAGCCCGGATCGTGCAGCTCGACTTCTACCTCGGCCTGGCGGTCGCCGACGCGACGGCACGGCCGGAGTGGAATCCGGACAGCTACCGGCGGATCGTCGCGCCTGCGGGGGAGTAGACCCACCCTTCCGCCGGGCGCGGCCGTCCCGGATATTGGCGCTCACGTTCCCCGGCCGCGGAGGCGCCGATGACGGGGCGTCGCTTCCAGCTCGCGTATCTGTGCGCGGCCGCCGCGCCGCGGACCGCGCGCGCCGGCCGTCGGGCCACGCCGTGATCCGCGTCGGTCCCGCCGGCTGGTCGTACCCGGATTCTCCGGGCCACGTGTACCCCGCCGACGTCCCGTCGCGGTTCGACGCGCTGGGCTTCCTCGCCTCCTACTTCGATACCATCGAGGTCAACTCCACCTTCTACCGTCCGCAGCCCGCGCGCACGTTCGCGTCGTGGGTCCGCCGCGCGGCGCACAATCCGCGGTTCCGCTTCACGGTCAAGCTGTGGCAGCGCTTCACCCACGAGCGCGCGGCGGCCTGGGCCGCCGAGGAGCTGCGCGCGGTCACCGAGGGCCTCGAGGTGCTGCGGGCCGAGGACCGTCTCGGGGCGCTGCTCGCCCAGTTCCCGTGGTCGTTCAAGCCCGGGCCCGCGAGCCGCGAGACCCTCGCGCGGCTGGCCGAGGCGTTCCGCGGCTGGCCGCTGGTGGTGGAGGTCCGCCACGGCGGGTGGGCGCACGAGGACCAGCTGCCCCTGTTCCGCGACCTCGGCGTCGGCGTCGCGAACATCGACCAGCCGCTGATCGGCCAGTCGTTCGCGCCGGCCGCGCACGCCACCAGCGCGGTGGGCTACGTCCGCTTCCACGGCCGCAACTACGAGCACTGGTTCGGGGAGCAGGAGGACGCGGCGCAACGCTACGACTATCTCTACTCCGCCAAGGAGCTGGGGCCCTGGGTGGAGCGCATCCGTACGCTGGCCGCGAACGAGGCCGTGGCCGACGTCTACGTCATCACCAACAACCACTTCGAGGGCAAGGGACCGGCCAACGCGCTGATGCTGCGCGCGCTGCTCGACCGCGGCCGGGTGAAGGCGCCGCCGGTGCTGTTCGCCACCTACCGCGAGGCGCTCGAGCCCTACGCCGAGCCCGGCGAGGCGCCGGCGGGCGATGCGGAGGAGCCCAGCCTGTTCTGAGCGCTGTTCTCTCGAGCCTCGGGACCACTCGCAACTCGGCGTCTCGCAACTATTCCGCCCCCTGAGCGCTATCTTTCTGCCCTCTCATGGACGCCGCCCGGATCCGCAACTTCTGCATCGTGGCCCACATCGACCACGGCAAGTCCACGCTCGCCGACCGCCTCATCGAGGCGACCGGCACCCTGAGCCGCCGGGAGATGCGGGACCAGGTCCTCGACACCATGGACCTCGAGCGCGAGCGCGGCATCACCATCAAGCTGAACGCCGTGCGGATGGCGTACGCGGCGAAGGACGGCCGGCAGTACGAGCTGAACCTCATCGACACGCCCGGGCACGTGGACTTCACCTACGAGGTCTCCCGCTCGCTCGCCGCGTGCGAGGGCGCGATCCTGGTCGTCGACGCCGCGCAGGGCGTGCAGGCCCAGACGGTCTCCAACCTGTTCCTCGCGCTCGAGGCCGGCCTCGAGATCATTCCCGTCCTCAACAAGATCGACCTGCCGTCGGCGGAGCCGGACAAGCGCAAGGCCGAGCTGCACGAGCTCATCGGCGCCGACCCGGACGAGATCCTGCTGGTCTCGGCCAAGGAAGGCCGCGGGGTCCCGGAGCTGCTCGAGGCGGTGGTCGGGCGGGTCCCGGCGCCCAAGGGCGACCCGGCGGCGCGGCTTCGGGCGCTGATCTTCGACTCGTACTACGACCGCTACCGCGGGGCCATTCCCTCCATCCGCGTGGTGGACGGCACCGTCCGGAAGGGCATGCACATCGCGATGGGCTCGCACGACGGCGTGTACGAGGTCGCGGAGGTGGGCACCCTGCAGCTCGGGCTCCATCCGGCCGACGAGCTGTCGGCCGGCGAGGTGGGCTACCTGGTGGCCAACTTCCGCGACGTGAAGGACACCCGGGCGGGCGACACGATCCTCGACGCGGACCGCCGCGCCCCGCAACTGCTGCCCGGCTACCGCGACGTGAAGTCCATGGTGTTCGCCGGCCTGTACCCGACCCAGCCGGAGGCGTACGAGGACCTGCGCGACGCGCTGGCCAAGCTGCAGCTCAACGACGCCTCCCTCCATTACGAGCCGGAGACGTCGGTGGCGCTGGGCTTCGGCTTCCGCTCCGGGTTCCTCGGGCTGCTGCACATGGAGATCGTGCAGGAGCGTCTGGAGCGGGAGTTCGGCCTCGACCTGGTGACCACGGTGCCGAACGTGGAGTACGACGTGTGGCTCACCAGCGGCGAGAAGGTGGTGGTCGAGAATCCCAGCAAGATGCCCACCGGCTCGCAGGTGGACCGCATCGAGGAGCCCTACGTGAAGGCCCGCATCATCTCGCCCGCCGAGTACATCGGCGCCCTGATGAAGCTCGGCCAGGAGCGGCGCGGCGCCTACCTCGGCATGAAGTACCTCGACCCGGTGCGGGTGGAGTTCGAGTGGGAGTTCCCGCTGGCCGAGATCATCCTCGACTTCTACGACAAGCTGAAGACCCTGTCGCGCGGCTACGCCTCGCTCGACTACGAGTTCGCCGAGTACCGCGCGAGCGATCTGGTGAAGCTCGACATGCTGATCAACGGCGACCCGGTGGACGCGTTCAGCGTCATCATCCACCGCGACAAGGCGTTCGACTGGGGCAAGAAGCTCGCCGGCAAGCTGCGCGAGCTGATCCCGCGGCAGCTGTTCGAGGTCGTGATCCAGGCGGCGATCGGGTCCAAGATCATCGCGCGCGAGACGGTGCGCCCGCTCAGGAAGAACGTGCTGGCCAAGTGCTACGGCGGCGACGTCACCCGCAAGCGCAAGCTGCTCGAGAAGCAGAAGGCGGGGAAGAAGCGGATGAAGCAGGTGGGCGCGGTGGAGATCCCGCAGGAGGCGTTCCTCGCCGTGCTGAAGGTCGAGTGAGCGCCACGCCGGGCCGCGCCGGCGGCACGGTGCGCACCCCGGCCGAGGCGGAGGCGGTCGCCGCGCGGCCCAGCGGGGCCCGCGCGACGGGGCGCGGCCTGGTGATCCAGACGGCGTTCTTCGGCGACGTGGTGCTCACCACGCCGCTGATCCGCCGCGCCGCGGAGCGCCACGGCGCCCTGGTGGACGTGGTGGTGCTGCCGGGCGCGGTGCCCGTGCTGCGCAACCATCCCAGCATCCGGGACCGCATCCCCTACGACAAGCACGGCCGGGACGCCGGGGTGGGCGGGTTCGTGCGGATGGTGCGCCTGCTCCGGCGCCGGCACTACGCGGCCGCCTACCTCGCGCAGTCCAGCGTCCGCTCCGCGGCCCTGGCCTTCGCCGCCGGCATCCCCCGGCGCATCGGCTTCCGCGAGGCGCCGGGCGCGTTCCTGCACACCCACTCCGTCGCGCCGCGCGGCGAGCCGCACCAGGTCGAGCGCCTGCTGGCGCTGGCCGACGGGGCGCCCGAGCGCCGCGAGCCGGAGATCTTCCCGGGCCCCGAGGAGCGGGCGGCGGTGGACGCGCTGCTGGCCGAGGCCGGCATCCACAGCGAGTTCGTGGTCCTCGCGCCCGGCTCCCAGTGGGGCTCCAAGCGCTGGCCGTTCTTCCCGGAGCTGGCCCGCGCCCTGGCGCCGGAGATCCCGCTCGCCCTGGTGGGCGGGCCGGGCGACCGCGCCGATGCGCGGCAGATCCGCACCGCCCTGGGCTCCGCGACGCCGGTGGCCGACGGCATCGGCCGGCTCTCGCTCCTCGCGGCGGGCGAGCTGATCCGCCGCGCCCGGGCGCTGGTGTCGAACGACTCGGCGCCCGTGCACCTCGCCTCGGCGGCGGGCACGGCCACGGTCGAGATCTACGGACCCACCGCGCCGCTGTTCGGCTTCGCCGCGCGCGCGCCGTGGTCGCGCATCGTCGAGCCCGAGCCGCTGGAGTGCCGGCCCTGCCACCACCACGGGCCGCCCGCCTGCCCGCTCGGCCACCACCGCTGCATGCGCGAGATCCCCATCAGCCGCGTGCTGGCCGAGGTGCGGACCCTGCTCCAGATTGTCCCCAAACGCTACGGAGTCTGAGCGATGCGGTACCTGGTCGGCGTGGACATCGGCGGGACGAACATCGTCGTGGGCACCGTGGCCGAAGACGGCTCCGCGGTCCTCGGCGTCGGCTCGGCGCCGACGCTGCCCGAGGAGGGCCCCCAGGCGGTGGTGGGACGCATCGCGCGGCTGGTGCAGGGCTCCATCGCCGAGGCGCAGAAGGCCGCCGGCATTCCGCGGGACGGCATCGTGGGCGTGGGGATCGGCTCGCCCGGGCCGCTCGACCGGGAGCGGGGCCTGGTGCTGCTCACGCCGAACCTCGGGTGGCGCGACCTCCCGCTCCGGGACCTGGTGAGCGAGGCCACCGGCCTGCCGGCGTCGCTCGACAACGACGCCAACTGCGCCATCTACGGCGAGTGGTGGGCGGGCGCGGCCCGCGGCTCGAAATACGTCGTGGGACTGACCATCGGCACCGGGATCGGCGGCGGGATCGTGATCGACGGCAAGCTGTACTACGGCACCTCGGGCGTGGCGGGCGAGGTCGGCCACACCACCATCGACTCCACGGGCCGGCGCTGCAAGTGCGGCAACTATGGCTGCCTCGAGGCTTATGCGTCGGGGCCGGCGATCGCCGCGCGCGCCGTCGAGGGGCTCGAGATCGGCGCCGAGAGCGACCTGCCGGCCCGGGTGGGCGGCGACCTGGCGCGGATCACCGCGCAGACCGTGTACGAGGCGGCCAAGGCCGGCGACGAGTACGCGCTCGAGATCGTGCGCGACACCGCCAAGTTCCTCGGCGCCGGCGTCGGCAACCTCGTCAACATCTTCAACCCGGACACGGTGGTGATCGTGGGCGGCGTGACGATGGCGGGCGACCAGCTGTTCGTGCCGCTGCGAGGCGAAGTGAAGCGCCGGGCCTTCAAGCCCGCTGTGGACCGCTGCCGGATCGTCCCGGGCGAGCTGCCCGGCACCGCGGGCGTGGTCGGGGCCGTCGCCGGCTTCAAGCACGACGTGTGGGGCGACGTCTGAAGAAGCTCGGCGTCGTGGGCACGATGATCTGGGACACGATCATCGGCCGCGATCCCGCCGCGGCGCCCTTCGAGGAGTGGGGCGGCATCAGCTACGCCCTCGCGGCGCTCGACGCGTCGCTACCCGCGGGCTGGCAGGTCGTCCCCGTCGTGAAGGTGGGTCGCGACCTGGCCGAGCATGCGGACGCGTTCCTGCGGACCCTGCCGTCGGCGCGCGGCACGCGGTTCGTGGTGGTGCCCGAGACCAATCCGCGGGTGCGGCTGAACTACCAGGACCGCCAGCGGCGCTGCGAGGGCCTCCGGGGCGGCGTGCCGCCGTGGGCCTGGGCCGAGCTGGGCCCGATGGTCCTCGACCTCGATGCGCTGTACGTCAACTTCATCACCGGCTTCGAGTGCGACCTCGCCACCGCGCAGGCGCTGCGCCAGGCCTACCGGCGCCCGCTGTACGGCGACCTGCACAGTCTGGCGCTCGGCATCCGCGCGAACGGCATCCGCCACCTGCGGCCCATCGAGGAGCCGCTGGCCTGGCTGTCCTGCTTCGACGTGGTGCAGGTGAACGAGGACGAGATGCTGCAGCTCGGCGACGCGCCGTTGGAGCTGGCCGCGCGCGCGGTCGCGCGCGGCGTGCAGGCGGTGTGCGTGACCCTGGGCGAGCGCGGCGCCGCCTACGTCGCCGCGCCGGGGTTCGACGGCTTCGGCTCCGCGTCCGCGGCGGGGGACACGGGGCAGGTCGCCCGGACCGCGCGGATCGACGCCGAGGGCGAGCCGGTCGCGGGCGACCCCACCGGCTGCGGCGACGTGTTCGGCTCGACCCTGTTCGCCCGGCTGCTGGCCGGCGACGCGCTCGAGCCCGCCGTCCGGGCGGCCAACCGGCTCGCGCGGCGCAACGTCAGCTACCGCGGCGCCACCGGTCTGCAGCACCACCTGCGCGGCGCCCTCGCGCCCTCGCGGTCCGCGTGACCGCCGTCGTCGAGGTCCCGCAGTCGTTCGACGACCGCTCGTTCGAGCAGTTCGCGGCCGGCCTCGCCGCGCTCGAGGGCGCGGGCCGGGTGCTGGTGGACGCGCACGCCACCGAGTGGGCGTCGCCGTTCGGCCTGGTGGGCCTGCTGTGCGCCGGCCGCGCGCTGCTGAAGCGGCTGGGCACGAAGCCGCTCCTCACGGTGCCCGCGGACGGCGAGGTGGCCCACTACTGGGCCCACACCGGCTTCTTCGCGCAGGCCGAATCCCTGTTCGAGATCCACGGCGCGGTCCCCCGCAGCCGGCAGACGCCGGAGCGCGCGGTGCTGCTGGAGATCACGCCGGTCGAGGTCGCGGGCGACGTGCACCGGGTGGTGGACCGCATCCAGAGCCACTCGGCGGCGATCCTCGACGCCGCCACCGGCCTCGACGCCAAGGCGACGATCGGATTCGGTATGGCGCTTTCGGAGGCTTGTCAAAATATTGTGGAGCACGCCGGCACCGGCGGCTGGGTCGCGGTGCACGCCTACACGTGGAGGCGGCGGCTCGGCCGGCGCGTGGTGGTCATCGCGGTCGGGGACGCCGGCGTCGGATTCCGACATACGCTCGAGGCCACGCAGGCCAAGCGCTACGGCGACCGGTGGAGCGACGCCACGGCGCTCGAGGCGGCGCTGATCCACGGGATCAGCAAGTATCGCGATCCGGGCCGGGGGCAGGGTTTGCGCGGGATCCGGATGTGGGCGGAGCGCTGGAAGGGCAAGCTCAGCATCCGCAGCGGCACGGGACGCATCGTGCGGGTCCCGGACTGGGACGAGGACGTGCCGCTCGCGGGCGGACTGGCGCCGTTCCCCGGGGCGCAGCTGCAGCTGGTGGTCCCTGGAACGGTGCGGGAGGAACGGTGATCGCGGAAATCGACGTGCGGGCCGTGCTCTCCCGCAGCAGGTGCGAGTTTCACAGCGACCTGGTGACCCGCGCGACCGGTCGGGCGGTGCGCAGCGGCATCGAGGCGCACCTGCAGGAGCACCCGGACGTCACGGTCGTCGTCCTCGACTTCTCCGAGGTGCGCGTGCTCGACTGCTCGTGCGCCGACGAGGTCGTGGCCCAGTTGCTGATGCGCACGGCCGGCGGCCGCGCCCGCGGCACCTATTTCCTGGTCCGCGGCCTCGCCGAGGCGCACGCCGACCAGCTCGACGACGTGCTGCGACGCCACGGCCTCGCCCTGGTGGGCGAGGAGCGCGGCGGCGGCACGCGGCTGCTGGGATGGGTCACCGACCTGATGCGCGCGGCCTGGGAGCAGGTGGTGCGCAGCGGCTCCGCCCGTCCGGAGGAACTGGCGGCCGAGCTGGCGTGGCCGGTGGACGAGATGCACCGCGCGCTGGACCAGCTGGCCGAGCGCCGCCTCGTCATCCTCTCGCCCGACCAGCACTACCTTCCCCTGACCGCCGCCTGACGCCGATGCCGCGCCGCCCACCGGGCCGGTCCACCGTCGCCATCCACGGGAACCCGGCCACGCGCACCGCGCCCGATCCCGTCGCGCCGCCCATCTACCAGTCGGCCACCTTCCTGCGGCCGGTGGGCTCGACCGACGAGACGCTGTACACCCGCTACGGCAACAACCCCAACCAGCTCCGCCTGGCGGAGCGCCTCGCCGGGCTCGAGGGCGCGGAGGCCGCCATCTTCGTCGCCAGCGGGATGGGGGCGACGGCGCTGGCGCACCTGGCCGTGCTGAGCCCGGGCGACCACCTCCTCTCCAGCGACTGGATCTACGGCGGCACCCGCCGGCTGTTCCGCGAGGAGTTCACCCGCTTCGGGATCGACGTGTCGTTCGTCAACCCCGACCGGCGGCGCGAGTGGCGCAGCAAGCTCCGCAAGAATACGCGGGCGATCTTCGTCGAGACGCCGACCAATCCGCTGATGCGCGTCCTCGACGTCGAGTGGCTGGCGACCCTCGCCGAGACGGAGGGCATCGCGCTGCTGGTGGACTCGACCTTCGCGACGCCGATCAACTACCGGCCGCTCGAGCACGGCGCGGACGTGGTGATCCACAGCGCCACCAAGTACCTCAACGGGCACTCCGACGTCATCGCGGGGGCGGTGGCCGGCGCGGCCACGCTCGTCGACGAGGTGCGCGAGCGGATGAAGCTGTGGGGCCAGGCCATCGATCCGCACGCGGCGTGGCTCGTCGAGCGCGGGCTCAAGACCCTCGCGGTGCGGATGGAGCGGCACAACCGCACCGGCCTGGCGATCGCCTCCTGGCTGGAGGAGCACCCCAAGGTCCGGCGCGTGCACTACCCCGGGCTCGACTCGCACCCCGACCACGAGCTGGCCGCGCGGGTGCTGGACGGGTTCAGCGGGATGGTCGGCGTCGAGCTGGCGGGCGGCGCCCGGGCGGCCGACCGCTGCCTGCGCGCCCTGCGCCTGGTGGCCCACGCCCCGAGCCTGGGCGGCGTGGAATCGCTGGTCTCGGAGCCGCGGTTCACCTCGCACGCCGCGCTCACGGCCGACGAGCGCGCCGCGGCCGGCATCCCCGACGGCTTCCTCCGGCTCTCGCTCGGTCTCGAGGACCCCGACGACCTGATGGACGACCTCGCCCGAGGACTCGCCGCGGCCTAGCCCCCGCCGTAGATTGCGGCCGTGATCAAGTTCAGCCACGTCACGAAGGCGTACGCCAAGGGCGCCGCGCTCGCCGACGTGTCGTTCCACGTCCCCAAGGGCCAGTTCTGCTTCCTCACCGGGCACAGCGGCGCCGGCAAGACCACGGCGCTCAAGCTCATCTACCTCGCCGAGCCGCCCACGTCCGGCGAGGTGCGGGTGTCGGGCTTCGCCTCCTCCCGCATCAGCGCGCGCGACGTCCCGCGGCTGCGGCGCCGGCTGGGCATCGTGTTCCAGGACTTCCGGCTGCTCGAGGACCGCACCGCCGAGGAGAACGTGGCCTTCGCGCTCGAGGTGACCGGGGCGCGCCGCTCCGCCATCGGCCCGCGGGTGATGCGGGTGCTCACCCAGGTGGGCCTGGTGGCGAAAGCCCACCAGTACCCGCGCGAGCTCTCCGGCGGCGAGCAGCAGCGCGTGGCCATCGCCCGCGCGCTGGTGAACGACCCGGTGGTGCTCCTGGCCGACGAGCCGACCGGCAACCTCGACGAGCGGGCGACCCGCGGCATCTTCCAGCTGCTCCGGGACATCAACGCCGCGGGCACCGCGGTGCTGATGGCCACCCACGACCTCGACCTGGTGAAGAGCTTCGACGGGGCGCACCTCGTCGAGCTGCAGCACGGCAGCGTCGCGTACGACTCCGCCGAGGACGCCGGCGACGTGGAGCCGGCCGCGCCGTGAACCTCGTCGTCCGCGAGACCCTGCTCGCCTTCCGGCGCGCGCCGCTGCTGTCGGCGCTGTCGGTCACCACGATCGCCTTCTCGCTGTTCGTGTTCGGCCTGTTCGGGCTGGTGACGGTGAACGTGCAGCGGGTCATGGGCAGCGTGGCCGAGCGCGTGGAGGTGGTGGCGTACGTGCGCCGCGGCACGCCCATCGAAGCCGTCACCGTCGCGGCGGCCGACATCCAGGCCTTCCCCGAAGTCGAGAGCGTCACCCACGTGACCGAGGAAGTCGCGCTCGCGCGCGCGCGCCGCGAGCTGCCGGAATTCCGCGACATCTTCCAGGACCTCGAGGCCAACCCCCTGCCGGCTTCGCTCGAGGTCCGCCTCAAGCCGGAGTTCCGCGACGCGCGCCACGCGACCCTGGTGGCCGAGCGGCTGCGCGCCTTCGACTTCGTGGACGACGTCCGCTACGGCAGCGACTGGGTGGCCAAGCTGGACCATCTCAGGAACATCGCCGGCGCGGTCGGCGTGGTGGTGGGCCTGGCGTTCGCGCTGGTGGCCGTCATCATCATCGGCACCACCATCCGGATGGCGGTGCTGCACCGGGGCCACGAGATCGCGATCATGCGGCTGGTGGGCGCGACCGACGGGTTCATCCGCCGCCCCTTCCTGCTCGACGGGCTGATCAAGGGCCTGATGGGCGGCGCGCTGGCCCTGGTGCTGTGCTACGGCGCCTACGCCCTCGTCGACGCGTATCTGCTGCGGGCCGACTTCTTCACCGCGCCGGAGTCGCTCGCGGGCATCGCCGCCGGCGGGCTGCTCGGGCTGGCGGGCAGCCTGGTCAGCATCGGCCGTCACCTCCGCAGCGTCTGATGGCGGGCCGCGCGGGCGCGTCCCCGGCGCTCGTGGCCGCGGCGCTCGCGGCGCTGATGGCAGGACGGCTGGCCGCGCAGCAGCCCGCCCCGGCCGACACGGCGCTGGAGAACAGCCAGCAGCGGCTGGTCGAGATCCGGCGCGAGCGCCAGCGGCTCCAGGGCGAGATGGAGCGCCTGCGCGGCCAGGTGCACTCGCTCTCCAGCGAAGTCCAGAACCTCCGCGAGCAGGTGCGCACCACCGGCCGCATCGTCTCCGAGCTCGATCTGCAGATCGCGGCGATGGGCTCCCAGATCGGGCGCAAGACCGCGGACCTGCTCATCGCGCAGGACGCGCTCGCCGAGAAGCGCGCGATCCTGCACCACCGCCTCATCGAGATCGCCAAGCGGGGCCCGCTGTACGAGGCCCAGGTGCTGCTCGCCGCCGAGTCGTTCGGCGACCTGGCCTCCCGCTACAAGTACCTGTACCTCATCAGCCGCCAGGACCGGCAGCTGGTGGCCGACGTCGAGGCGCTCCGCGACAGCGCCGCCAGCGGCCGCAACGTGCTGCTCAACCTGCAGGGCGCGCTCTCGCGCCGCCGCGACGAGCGGGCGGAGGAGAACCAGCGCTACCGGCAGCTGGAGCAGCAGAGCCAGCGCAGCCTGCGCCAGTCGCAGCAGGACTCGGTGCGCACGCGTCAGCAGCTGGCCCAGCTCGCCAAGGACGAGGCGCGGCTGAACGACATCATCGCCGGCTTCGAGCGGCGGCGGCTGGAGGCCGCGAACCGCGGCGCGCCCGCCGCGCCGTCCCGCCTGCGGACCGCCGACTTCGGGCAGCTCGACTGGCCGGTCACGGGGGACATCATCTACCGCTTCGGGCGCCAGTCGCTGCCGAACGGCACCACCATCCGCAGGGACGGCATCGGCATCGCCGTGCCCCCCGGGACGCCGGTGCACGCCATCGCCGATGGAATCGTGCGCAGCACGCGCTCGCTCGGCACCTACGGTCCCTCGATCGTGGTCGAGCACGGCGGCGGCTTCTACAGCGTGTACCTGTACCTGAGCGAGATCGACGTGAAGGACGGCCAGGCCGTGACCCGCGGCCAGGTCATCGGCCGCTCGGGGGGTGAGAACTCCGACGAGCGCGCCCACATCGAGTTCCAGATCCGCGGCGAGGCCGCCGGCCAGAGCGGGCAGGCCAAGGCCCTCGACCCCGTCAACTGGCTGCGGCGCCGCCGATGACCGCCCCGGACCGCCTGGCCAAGCTGTGCGAGACCTGCGGGAGATTCCGGCTCTACGCACCGGACGACGGCTACTGCCTCGTGTGCGGGTACCAGAGCCTGGTGGCCGAGTGCGGCTGCGGCCGCAGCTTCGACTATGCGCTCACCGAGCCTCCCGGCGGCGGCCTCCACTGCCCCAGGTGCGGCCGCGACTTCCGCGGCAGCCGGGACCGGCTCGGCCTCGAGTAGCCGGCTCCCGCCGCGCCCGCCGCGGCTTCGCCGCTTCCCGCGCCGGTCGTGTTGCCGCTCACCAGGGCGGACCCTATCTTCGCCCCGTGTCCGAGGAACCGCTCCTTTCGCTGCGCCAGGTGGCCGAGTTGCTCGGCCGTCCCGTCTCCACCGTCCGCTACTACCGCGACGCCTTCCTCGATCACGTACCGGTCGTCGGGATGGGCCGCCGCCGCCGCTACCCCCCGCCCGCCGTCGCGGTGCTGCGGACGATCGCGCAGGGGTTCGCGGCCGGCGAGTCGCGCGAGCACATCCTGAACGGGCTCGACGGCGGCGGCGATCACGGCGCCGCCTGGCGCGACGCGGGGCGGCACGGCGGCCACGGCCAGAGCGAGGTGACCGGGGTCGAGCTGCTGGCGGCCATCGCGGACGGCCGGCGGGAGCAGCGTGAGGCCCTGCTGCAGATGGCGGGAGAGATCGTGCGCCTCACCGGCGTGCTCGAGGGACACGAGCGGATGCTGACCGCGCTCGCCGCCAGCACGGGCACGCCGGCCGAGCCGCCGGCGCTGGCGGGCGGCGTGCAGCCCCTCGCCGCGCTCGGCCGGGGCAGCGCGGCGGCGGAGCCCGCGGCGGCGGCCGGCGGCGGACTCCCCGCGGCGGAGATGGAGCACCTGCGCGCCGAGCTGGAGGCCGAGCGGCAGCTGGTGGAGCGGCTGCGCGAAGCCAAGGTCAAGCTGGAGCACCGGGTGGTCGATGCCGAGTCGGAGCTGGAGGAACGGCGGCGGCGCCGCGCTTCGGTGCTGGAGCGGATCCTGGGGCCGGCCGAGCGGGGCTGACCGCCCTTCTTCAGCCCCCGGGGGAGGCGGCGATGGCGATCCGGTCGTCGCTGGAGGTCTTGGCCCGCGCCAGGGCGGCCTCGGCCAGCGCGAACAGGTCCTCCGGCCGCAGGGCCTCGGGGTGAGGGAAAGACACGATGCCAGCCGAGAAGCCGGGACGCTCGCCTCCCATGTCGGGGAAGCTGTGCTTCGCGACCGCCGCGCCGAGCCGCTGAACGAAGTTGCGCGCGCCCCGCGCGTCCGTCTCCGGCAGCACGAGCGCGAACTCGTCTCCCCCGTACCGCGCCACGAAGTCCGGCGAGCGCAGCTCGCGCTGCAGCAGCTGGCCGATGTCGGCGAGGATCCGGTCCCCCGCCTGCGCGCCGAGCCGCTCGTTGAGCGTGCGGAACTTGTCCACGTCCAGCACCACGAAGCAGAACCGCAGCCGGTAGCGCCGCGCCCGCTCGTACTCGTCGCGCAGCCGGCGGTCGAGTCCGTCCAGGCTCGCGCACCCCGTCAGCACGTCGAGCGCGCCCGCATTGAGCTGGCGCCGGAACACCGCGGCGCGCCGCTCCTCGTTCTCCAGCACCTTGGACGCGGCCTTGGCGATGGTGTCGGCGAGCGCGATGTCGCGGCTGGTGAGCTCCGGGTCCCCCTCGCGGGTCCGCAGGAAGAACACGCCCGCGGGCGTCCCCTGCACGAAGACGGGAAGGGCGACGGCGGAGCGGATGTTGGTCTCCACCGCCTGCGCGTCCCACTTGTCACGGATGGTCGCGAACAGCGGGTGCTCCTTCACGTCCTCGATCACGACCGGCCGCTCGGTGCGCAGCGCTTCCTGGATCTCGGGGTAGTGCGTCAGCTCGACCCGCATGTCGCGGACCGACGGGTTCTCGTACACGGCGACCACGCGGCCGTGGTCGGCGCCGGGCGAGGTGATCACGAACGAGCAGTGCGACAGCGACAGCGCCTGCCCCACCCGCCGCACCAGGGTCTGGAAGATCTCCTCCGCCCGCAGCGCGGCGGACACCTCCTGGAAGATGTCGAACAGCAGCTCGCGCGCGCGGAGGGTCACCCGGAGCTCGCGCAGCTCCTCGCGGCGGGCCAGGAGCCGTTCCAGCCGGGCCCGCAGCTCGGCGCCGCTCACCGGGGCGGCCACGGCGTCGTCGGCCCCGGCGAACAGGAGGTCCGCCAGGCCGTCGGCGCCGGCGGCGAGCGCCACCAGGGGGAGGTCGGACCACTGCTGCACCGACTCGCGCAGCTGCTTGACCTGCGCCAGCTGCGCGGCCGCGGTCGCGCCGACGCACAGCAGCACCGCGTCCGGCGAGGACGCCTCGGCGGCCGTGGCGAGGTCGGCCCCGGCCGGCAGCTCCTCGGCGCGGAAGCCGGCGTCTTCCAGCGCGGCCACCAGGCCGGTGGGCCGCGCGGCGGCTTCGCCCGCGACCAGCACGTGGGTTCGGACGATCTCGGTCATCGATCCTCGGGTGCGGCGCTCGGGGCGCCCGTCCGGCGCGAACCTACCGTTCGCGCGGGCGCGCCGCAAGCGATCCGGCGCCGCCGCGGAGGCCTCCGTGCGCTGTGACGCGGGCCGCGCCGAGCGACGGCGCATGGTCGCGGCGCAGATCAGCGCGCGCGGCGTGCACCACGTCCGCACCCTCGCGGCGCTCGCCACGATCCCGCGCCACTGCTTCCTTCCCACGACCCTCGCCGACGCCGCCTACGACGACGTGCCGCTGCCGGTGGGCCACGGCCAGACCATTTCGCAGCCGTACATGGTCGCGCTGATGACGGCGGTGCTCGCGCCGCGCCGAACGGACCGCATCCTGGAGATCGGCACGGGGTCCGGCTACCAGACCGCGATCCTCGCGCACCTCGTGCGCCGCGTGTACACCGTCGAGCGCCTCGACGAGCTGGCGGCCGGAGCCCGGCGCCGGCTCGCCGCGCTCGGGCTCGGCAACGTGGACTACCGCATCGGCGACGGCTCGCTCGGCTGGCCCGAGGCGGCACCCTTCGACGCCATCCTGGTCACCGCCGCCGCCCCCGCCATCCCCCGGCCCCTGGTGGAGCAGCTGGCGCCCGGCGGCCGGATCGCCGTCCCGGTCGGCGACCTTGCGCTCCAGGAGCTGGTGGTCGGCACGCTGGGACCGCAGGGGCTCGTGACCCGCGACGCCGGTGGCTGCCGCTTCGTGCCGCTCATCGGCCGACACGCCTTCCGGGACGGCTTCTGAATCGCGGTTGCGCCCGCCGGGGACCGGTGGTTTCGTACGGTATGATCTCCCTTCGGGGCCACCGCGCGACCGTGCTCGCGTGCCTCGCCGGCGGCGCCGCCGTGGCGCTGGCCTTCGCCTGTCACGAGACCGGAGGGCCCGCGGCGTGCTTCGAGCCCAACGCGACCGCGTACGCTTATTTCCTCAACGGCGACACCAACCTCGTCTTCCACTGGCCGGCCTCCTACATGCCGGTGCGCGTGTACGCCGAGCCGACGGGCAGCCTCCCCGCCAACGTGCAGACGGCGATGGCGCTGTGGACCGGCGCGTTCCGCTGCCACGAGCTGTCGTTGACGGCCACCACCGACTCCACGCACGCCGACGTCATCTTCCGCAACCCGCTGTCGGCGCCGGAGGCGCCGCCGGCGGCGCGCGTCATGCACGTGGACTCCATCGGCTCGTGCCACGGCCTCACGCAGTTCTTCACGGACTCGGACACCGTCGCACTGGTGGGCCCGATGCGCTCGTACGTGGTGGCCTACCCCGGCGTGGACAGCGCCTCCGCGGCCGCGTGCTTCCGCATCGCGACCACCCACGAACTGGGGCACGCCCTCGGCCTGCTGGCCGAGAGTCCCGACGGCGGCGACATCATGTACAGCACCCCGAGCCGCTCGACGCTGAGCGAGGACGACCGCTTCACGATTCAGCTCCTGTATCACGCCACGTCGAAGCTCGCGCCCCCGCCCCGCCAGTGAGCGGCCGCCGCGTCGTCACCGAGGCCGAGGTCCGCGCCGCGGCGAGGACGGGCGGGGGGCTCGACGTGCCGGCCGGCGCCATCGTGACGCCCGCCGCGCAGGATCTCGCCCGCACGCTCGGCGTGTCGCTCGGCGTGCCGGTCGCGAGCGCGGACACGGCGCCGAGCGTCGCCGCACCGCCGCCGGCCGGTGCCGGGGAGCGGACGCCTGCCCGCGCCGTGGTCGCCATCGGAGCCGACCACGGCGGCTTTCCCCTCAAGGAGCAGCTGAAGGGCGCGGTGGCGGAGCTGGGCTACGAGGTGCTCGACCTCGGGACTCACGACACCCAGGCGGTCGATTACCCCGATTTCGCGGTCGCGGTGGCCCGGGCGGTGGCCGACGGTCGGGCGTGGCGCGGAATCATGATCGACGGCGCCGGGATTGGCAGTGCCATGGCCGCCAACAAGGTGGCCGGCGTGCGGGCGGCCCTGTGCTACGACCTCACCACCGCCCAGAACGCCCGCGAGCACAACGACGCCAACCTGCTCACGCTGGGCGGGACGCTCATCGGCACGCGGCTTGCTGTGGATATCGTTCGCGCCTTCCTGGCCACCCTGTTCGGCGGAGGGCGTCACGCCAAGCGCGTGGACAAGATCAACTCTCTCGATTCCGCCCGCGACCAGCCCTCCACGAGGGACGGCCGCGGCGGCTGAGGTCGCCATGGCCGTTCGACGCCAGGAAGCGCTCGACTACCACTCGCAGGGCCGCCCCGGCAAGATCCAGATCGCGCTCACCAAGCCGTGCAAGACGCAGCTCGATCTTTCCCTCGCCTACACGCCGGGCGTCGCCGAGCCGTGCCTCGACATCGAGAAGGATCCCGACCTCGCGTACAAGTACACCGCGCGCGGCAACCTGGTGGCCGTGGTGTCGAACGGCACGGCGGTCCTGGGACTGGGCAACATCGGCCCGCTGGCGGGCAAGCCCGTGATGGAAGGCAAGGGCGTCCTGTTCAAGGCGTTCGCGGACATCGACGTGTTCGACCTCGACATCAACGCGCCCAGCCCCGCGGAGGTGATCGCCTTCTGCAAGATGCTCGAGCCCACGGTGGGCGGCATCAACCTCGAGGACATCAAGGCGCCCGACTGCTTCGAGGTCGAGGAGCAGCTGATCGAGGCGCTCGACATCCCGGTGTTCCACGACGACCAGCACGGCACGGCGATCATCTCGGGCGCCGCGCTGGTCAACGCCGTGGGGCTGACCGGCAAGAAGCTCGCGGACATCAGGGTCGTCTTCAGCGGCGCGGGCGCGTCGGCCATCGCCACGGCCAACCACTACATCCGGCTGGGCGTGACGCGCGAGCACATCACCATCGTGGACACCAAGGGCGTGGTGCACGCGGGCCGCACCGACCTCAACAAGTACAAGCAGGCGTTCGCCCACAAGACCGAGGCCCGCAACCTCAAGGACGCCCTGGTCGGCGCGGACGTGCTGGTCGGGCTCTCGGTGGCGGGCGCGGTGACGCCCGACATGCTGAAGGGCATGGCGAAGCAGCCCGTGATCTTCGCGCTGGCCAACCCCACGCCGGAGATCATGCCCGAGGACGCGCGGGCCGCGCGGCCCGACGCGATCATCGCGACCGGCCGGTCCGACTACCCCAACCAGGTCAACAACGTGCTCGGCTTCCCGTTCATCTTCCGCGGCGCGCTGGACGTGCACGCGAAGAAGATCAACGAGGAGATGAAGATGGCGGCGACGCACGCGCTGGCCGACCTCGCCAAGCAGGACGTGCCCGACGCCGTGCGCACGGCCTACGGCGTGGACCGCATCCACTTCGGCGTGGACTACCTGATTCCCAAGCCGCTCGACCCGCGGGTCCTGCTGTGGGAGGCCCCGGCCGTGGCCGAGGCCGCGATGAAGACCGGCGTTGCGCGCAAGACCATCGACCTCAAGGCGTACCGCGAGGAGCTGGAGGCGCGGCTCGGCTATGCGCGCGCCCTGATGCGCGGCCTCACGGCCCGCGCCGCCGCCCGGCCCCAGCGCATCGTGTTCCCCGAGGGCTGGGACCCGCGGATCCTGCGCGCCGCCCGTGCCCTGGTGGACGAGAAGATCGCCAAGCCCGTGGTGCTCGGCGATCCGGAGCAGATCGCGCGCGTGGCCAAGGACGCGGAGATCGCGCTCGACGGGATCCCGGTCGTGGACCCTCGCACCGCCAAGGCGCGCGAGAGCTACGCCCAGGCGCTGTGGACCAAGCGCCAGCGGAAGGGCATGACGCTCGGCGCGGCGCGCCGGCTGACGGAGCACCCGCACTACTTCTCGTCGATGATGGTGGCCGAGGGCGACGCCGACGCGATGGTGGGCGGGATCGAGCAGTTCTACCCCGACAAGCTGCACGCCCCGCTGCAGGCCATCGGCGTGGACCCGCAGGCGAAGGCGCTGGCGGGCATCTTCATGATGGTGGCGGAGAAGAACGTGTACTTCGTGGCCGACAC
Organism: Gemmatimonadales bacterium; assembly: GCA_035502185.1. Classification (NCBI taxonomy): domain Bacteria; kingdom Pseudomonadati; phylum Gemmatimonadota; class Gemmatimonadia; order Gemmatimonadales; species Gemmatimonadales bacterium. The sequence goes on along the minus strand of DATJUT010000112.1, from coordinate 17,007 downwards.
CACCGTGAACGTGGACCCGGACGCGCAGACCCTGGCGCACATCGCCTCGGAGACCGCGCGGCTCGTCAAGCGCCTCGGCGTCACCCCCCGGGTGGCGTTCCTCTCGTTCTCCAATTTCGGCGGGGCGCGCTTCCCGGCCACGGAGAAGGTGGCGGAGGCGGTGCGACTGCTGCACGAGAGCGAGCCGGAGCTCGAGGCCGACGGCGAGATGATGGCCGAGACGGCGCTGGAGGAGAAGATCCTCAAGGGCAACTACCCGTTCAGCCGCCTCACCGGACCGGCCAACGTGCTGATCTTCCCCGGCCTCAACGCGGGCAACATCGGCTACCAGCTGCTGAAGTCGGTCGCGAAGGCGGACGCCATCGGCCCCATCCTGGTCGGGATGAACAAGCCGGTGCACATCCTGCAGCGGGACATCCAGGCGCAGGACGTCATCAACATGGCGGTCATCGCGGCCGTGGACGCGCAGGGACGCGCGCCCCGGGACTGAGCGGGCCCGCCTTCACTCCGCCCGCCACGTGTCCGGCTGGCTGGCGACGCGCCCGGCCAGCCGCGCGACCTCCAGGCGGAGCGCCACCGGGAGCCGGTCGCCCAGCTTGGGGAACCAGCGCCGCACCGAGTCCACCTCGCGCTGCGCTTCCTCCTTGCGGACGTCGGTGATCTTGGCGTAGGCGGCGCGGTCGAAGTCGAGCCCCTTCCAGTCGAGGTCCCGGTAGCGCGGCATCTGCCCGAACGGGCCCTCGGCGGCGCGGGCCCGGCCGTGGACCCGGTCCACGATCCACTTCAGCACCCGCATGTTCTGGCCGTAGCCGGGCCAGGCGAACTTCTTCTCCTCGTCGCGGCGGAACCAGTTCACCCGGTAGATGCGCGGCAGCTTGAGACCGGCGCGCTCGCCCATCGCCAGCCAGTGGCCCCAGTAGTCGGCCATGTGGTAGCCGACGAACGGCAACATCGCGAACGGGTCGCGGCGGACCCCCGCCAGGCCGTGCGCGGCCGCGGTCGCCTCCGAGCCCATCGTGGCGGCCAGGAACACGCCGTGCGTCCAGTCGAAGGCCTCGCACACCAGCGGGAACGTGGTCGAGAGCCGGCCCCCGAACAGGAAGGCGCTGATCGGGACCCCGGCGGGGTCTTCCCACGCGGGATCGTACGACGGGCACTGCGTGATGGGCGCGGTGAAGCGCGAGTTGGGATGGGCGGCGGGCTCCTTCGAGTCGGGCGTCCAGTTCCTGCCCTTCCAGTCGATCGCGTGCGCCGGCGCCGGCCCCATCCCCTCCCACCACACGTCGCCGTCGTCGGTCAGCGCCACGTTGGTGAAGATGCAGTTCTCCCGCAGCGTGTCCATCGCGTTCGGGTTGGTCTCGCGGTTGGTGCCGGGCGCGACGCCGAAGAACCCCGCCTCCGGGTTGATCGCGCGCAGCGTGCCGTCGGCCGCGGGCTTGATCCACGCGATGTCGTCGCCGACCGTGCTCGCCTTCCAGCCCTCGAACCCCTTCGGCGGCACGATCATCGCGAGGTTGGTCTTGCCGCAGGCGCTCGGGAACGCGCCCGCCACGTAGGTGCGCTCGCCGGCCGGCGAGGTGAGACCGAGGATGAGCATGTGCTCGGCGAGCCATCCCTCGTCGCGCGCCATCACGGACGCGATCCGGAGCGCGAGGCACTTCTTGCCGAGCAGCGCGTTGCCGCCGTAGCCCGAGCCGTACGACCAGATCTCGCGCTCGTCGGGGAAGTGCACGATGTACTTGCGCGCGATGTCGCCCTCGCACGGCCACGGCACGTCCGCCTGCCCCGGGGCGAGCGGCGCGCCCACCGAGTGCATGCAGGGGACGAAAGAGCCGTCGCCCAGGGCGTCGAGCACCTTCTGGCCCATGCGCGTCATGATCTTCATGTGGACCGTGACGTAGGCCGAATCCGTGATCTGCACGCCGACGTGGGCGATGGGGGACCCGATCGGGCCCATCGAGAACGGGATGACGTACATCGTGCGGCCGCGCATGCAGCCCGCGAACAGGCCGCGCAACGTGGCGCGCATCTTCGCCGGGTCCTCCCAGTTGTTGGTCGGACCGGCGTCGTCCTTCGTCTTCGCGCAGATGAACGTCCGCTCCTCGACCCGGGCCACGTCGCTCGGGTGGGAGCGGGCCAGGAAGGAGTTCGGGCGCCTGGCGGGATTCAGGCGCACGAACGTGCCCGACCGCACCAGGCCCTCGCACAGCTCCTGGTACTCCTCCTCGGATCCGTCGCACCAGTGGACGTCGGCCGGCCGGCACAGCGCCTCCGCCGCGTCCACCCAGGCGAGCAGCTTGCGGTTCGTCGTGCACGAGGTCACCCGACTGGCCACCACGTCCTCCTTCGACCGGAACGCGCCGGCATCGGAGCGCAGGCGTTGTCTGGAGAATCCGGAAGCGGGTGCTTCGTAGCCGCAGATTCCGTGCTCGCGGCCCGGAGTGCGGCCTGGGAGGCCGCCGCGACGCTTCGCCCGCAGGCTCCATAGAGTCGCCGCACGGGCGCCCGCGTGTCAACCGGCGCCGATTCCGCACCCCGGGCGAGACTGGCCCGGCCCCTCGCCGCGGTGCACATTCCCCGGTGTAACGTCCGCGCGCGCATCGGCTTGGACGCGTCCGGGCGGCGAGGGAGGACCCGATCGGCGAGCAGCGCGCACCCAAGGCCCAGGTCGTCCGCGACCTGCTGTGGCAGAACATCCGGCTCGAGCCCGCCGCGGTCCGCGTGGTGGACACGCCGGCCTTCCAGCGGCTGCGCTACGTGCGGCAGCTGGGCCACGCGTTCCTCGTCTATCCCGGCGCCACGCATTCGCGCTTCGAGCACGCGCTCGGCACCTATCACCTGGCCTGCCGGGCGCTCGCCACGCTCCGCGACCGCGGGAGCCTGGGCGCCGCCGACGACCGCGACGCACTGCTCGTCCGCCTCGCCGCCCTGCTGCACGACATCGGCCACTATCCCTTCTCGCACGCGCTCGAGGAGGCCGGGTTCGCTTCGCACGAGGCGCTGGGCGCGGCGTCGATCCGGAGCGGCCCGCTGGCCGCCGCGCTCGCCGCGGCCGGCGGCGCGGACGCGGCGGCGGCCGTCGGCGCGATCATCACCGGCGCCAGCGCGCACCCGCTGGCGGGCCTCGTGTCGGGCTCGATCGATCTCGACAAGATCGACTACCTCAAGCGCGACGCGTTGATGTGCGGCGTGCCCTACGGGGAGATCGACGTGGACCGCCTGCTCGCCTGCCTGGTGGTCGTCGAGCTGGACGGCCGGCGGCGCGTGGGCCTGATGGAGAAGGGCCTCGCGGCCCTCGAGTCGCTGCTGTTCGCCAAGTATCAGATGTACCGCAACGTCTACTGGCACCATGCCGCCCGCAGCGCGAACGCCATGTTCAAGCGACTGGTGGGGGCCGCGGTCCGGGACGCGGCCATCCAGCCCGCGGCCCTGGCCGTGGCCACCGACGACGCGCTGATCCACGAGCTGGCGGCGCGCGACCGGAACGGCATCGCGCTGGCGCTCCGGGAGCGGCGGCTCTACAAGCGCGCCCTCGAGCTGCTGCCCGGCGAATTGGGCCGGGACGTGCCGTCGTGGCTGTGGGAGGGCGGCGAGCCGCTGCGCCAGGCGGAGGACGCGCTCGCGAAACGGTGCGGCCTCGCGCCGGGCGAGCTGCTGATCGACTTCCCGCACAAGACGGCGATGCTCGGCCTCGACCTTCCCATCGCGCGTGCGGACGGCGCGGTCGAGCTGCTGACCGACAGCGGGTGGCCGGGCCGGATGGACCTGCCGAGGATGGCGGAAGACCTGGTGGAGTCGGCGCGGCGGCTCCGGGTGTTCGTGGCGCGGCCGGCGACGGTCAACGCGTCGGAGTTGCGGGCTGCGCTGGCGCCGTAACGACTACCCCTCCCGCCTGCCGCCCGGCGCCGCCGGGGCAGTGACGCCCGCCTGACGCGCGCGCCGTAGCATCATCCCCATGCTCGCTCATCTACCGCCCGCGCTCGTCGCTCTCGGCGGTCGACTCGCTCATCACCGGACTGTCGAGCGAGCCCGGGGTGCGCTACGCGTTCGGCGTGGCGATGCGTGACGTGAGACGGCTGGGGCGGTGACTCTGCAGGACGGCGCTACTGCGCCGGCTGGGCCGCGGCCGCGGCCGCGTCGCCCACCGGCTCGTCGACCGTGTCCACCCGCACGATGACGACGGTGATGTTGTCGAGGCCGCCGCGCCGGTTCGCCTCGCCGACCAGCCGGTCCACCCACTTCTCCGGCGTGCCGTCGCTCTTGACGATCGCGGCGAGCACGTCGTCCTCCAGCATCCCGGTTAGCCCGTCGCTCGCGAGCAGGAACACGTCGCCGGCGCGCACCACGCCGCTGAACAGGTCGGGCGTCACGTCGCCGCTCGCGCCCACGCAGCGGGTGATGACGTTGGAGTACGGATGGGTGCGGGCCTGCTCCGGCGTGAGGTAGCCGGCGTCCACCTGCTCCTGGACGTACGAGTGGTCCTTGGTCAGCTGGTGGAACACGCCGTCGCGCATCAGGTAGCCGCGGCTGTCCCCGACCTGGCCGAGCAGGTAGCGGTTGGCGTGCAGCACCAGCGTGGTGCACGTGGTGCCCATGCCCCGCTTGTCGTGCTCGCTCAGGGTCCGCTCGTAGATGGCCGCGTTGGCGTCGCGAATCGCCTGGATCATCCGCGCGGCGGCGTCGTCGGGCGTGAGCCCGCGGAAGCTGCCGAGGTCCTGGGCGACGATGCGCACCGCCATCTCGCTCGCCACCTCGCCGGCCGCGTGCCCGCCCATCCCGTCGGCGACGATGAAGATCCCCCGCTCGGGGACCATCAGGTAGTTGTCTTCGTTCCCGGACCGGATCAGTCCGACGTCGGTCCGCGCAGCGCAGGTGATGTGCAAGCGGTGTCCGGCGTGGGGGTGGAGAATTATCGGGACGGGCCCGAGGGCTTCTTCAGGTCCTGCAGCTGCACGGCCGACATCGTCCGCGTGGCCTTCGGTGCGTTGATGTCCGCGTCGTCGTCGGTCGGCTCGAAGATCAGCTGCACGTCGCCGAAGCGCACGAACGCCCCCGGCGCGAGTGGAATGTCACCCTCGATTCTCTCCCCGTCCACCATCGTCCCGTTGGTGGACCCGAGGTCGGTGAGGACCCAGACGCCCTCGCGGCGGGTCAGCTTCGCGTGCTGCGAGGACACCGAGTCGTCGGGAATCTGCATGTCGTTGTACTCGGCCCGCCCGATGTTGACGATCGGCACCTTCACGAACAGCCGCTGCCCCTTGAGCGCGCCGGAGCGCACCAGGAACTTCGCCAGCGGCCCGCCCGGCGCCGACGCGCGTGGCCGCCCGGCCGGCGGCGCAACGGCGGGCGCCGGCGGCGGGGGCGGGGGCGCCGCGGGGCGGGACGGGGCCGGCGGCGGGGCGGGGCTCGGCGGCGCCGCTGCCGGGCTCGCCGCTCCGGCGCCCTGCGCCGGCCGCTTGCCGGTCTCGAAGTACCCGGTGGACTGCAGGTGCGCCGCGTACGCCGGCGGCGGGACCGGCGGCTCGGGTGCGGCGGGCGCGGGTGCCGCGGCCCGGGGCGGAGCCGGCGGGGCGGGAGCGGCCGCCCGGGGCGCCGGCGCGTCGGCGTAGAAGCGGAACTCCTCGTCGGCGATCTTGATCACGTCGGCGCGGGCCAGCAGCCGCTGGTTCTCCACCTTCTCGCCGTTGACGAGCGTGCCGTTGGTGCTGGTGTCGATGAGCACGTAGCCGCGCGGCGACGCCACGATCTCCGCGTGGCGGCGCGACACCTGCCCGCCCGGCACCACCACGTCCGCGCCCGCCTCCCGCCCGAACTTGAGCGCGGTCTCCACCCGGTATTCGCGCCCGTCGGTAAGCGAGATCACCCGCCCGCCGGTGGTCCCCACCGGCTGCGCCGTCGCGCCGCCCGGCGGCGGCGCCGGCGGCGTGAGGTTCGCCAGGTTCACGGCCGAGACGTATTGGGTGCTGCCGCTCTTGCGCTCGTCCGCGAACAGCAGATCCAGGCCCGCGACGGTGATCTTGTCGCCGTGCAGCAGCGGCTGGGGCAGCGGGCCGAGCCGCACCCCGTTCACCTCGACCACGGCGGCGTCGTCCGCCCGGCGGATCGTGACCGCCAGGTCGGGCGCGGGACCGGTCGCCAGCACGGCGTGGCGTGGTGCGATGCCCGGGCGCTCGAGACGGAGATGGCAGGCGGCATCCGCCCCCAGGAGCACCTCGCCCGCCGGGAGATGAAACCGCTTCCCCTCGTACTCGATGAACGCCATTCCCGCCGCCCGATCGTGAAGATTCGGAACAACGTAGCCGCCGCCCAACGGCGGGGCAAGCACGCCGATCACCGGGGGGCGTCGGCCAGGCCGGCGCCCAATTGCAGCTGGTACAACCGCTCGTACAGCCCGCCCGCCGCCAGCAGCTCCCGGTGGCTCCCGCGCTCCCGGACCACGCCGTGGTGGAGCACCAGGATCGTGTCCGCGTTCTGCACGGTGGACAGCCGGTGCGCGATCACGAGGCTGGTGCGGCCCTGCATCAGCTCCGCGATGGCCGCCTGGATCTGCTCCTCGGCCTCCGCGTCCACCGAGCTGGTGGCTTCGTCCAGGACCAGGATCGCGGGGTCCACGGCGAGGGCGCGCGCGAACGCCAGGAGCTGGCGCTCGCCCACCGAGACGTTCTGCCCGCGCTCCCCCAGCCGGTGCGCGTAGCGGGTCGGCAGCCGCTCGATGAACCGGTGGGCCCCCACCCGCCGCGCCGCGGCTTCGACCGCACGGTCGGGCAGGTCCGCGCCCAGCCGGATGTTCGACGCCAGGTCGCCGGTGAACAGGAACACGTCCTGCTGCACCAGGCCGATGAGCCCGCGCAGCTCCCGCTGCGCCAGCTCGCGGATGTCCACGCCGTCCACGGTGATGCGGCCCCGCTCCACGTCGTAGAACCGCAGCAGCAGGTTGATGATCGTGGTCTTCCCCGCCCCGGTGTGCCCCACGATCGCCACGGTCTCGCCCGGCCGGGCCTCGAACGAGACGTCGCGCAGCACCCAGCCGTCGTCGCCGCGCTCCTGGCCGTCGGCGGCGGGGTAGCGGAACCACACCCCCTCGAAGGCCACCGTGCCGCGCACCGGCCGCGGCAGCGCCACCGGGTGCGCGGCGTCGCGCACGGTCTCCGCCGTGTCGAGCAGCCGGAACACCCGCTCCGACGACGCCATCGCCGCCTGGACGATGTTGTACTTCTCCGACAGGTCCTGGAGCGGCCGGAAGAACCGGCGCGCCAGCTGCAGGAACGCCGCCAGCACGCCCACCGTCAGGGTGTGGCCGAGGGCGCGGCCGCCCCCGTAGAGCAGGATGCTGGCGAGGGCCACCGAGGTCAGCACCTCGATGGCGGGGAAGAACAGCGCGTAGGCGGCGATGGACGCGAGGTTCGCGTCGAGGTGCGCGCGGTTCACCGCCTCGAACCGCGCCGCCGCGTGCGCCTCGCGGCCGAACAGCTGCACCACGCGCATCCCGGTGACGTGCTCCTGGAGGAAGGCGTTGATGCGCGCCAGCTTGACCCGGATGTCCCGGTACGCGTGACGCACCGTGGCCTGGAAGATCCGCGCCGCCGCGAAGACGAACGGGATCACGGCGAACGACACCAGCGCCAGCTTCGCGTCCACGGCCAGCATCCACACCATGATCACCAGCAGCGTGAACAGGTCGCCGAACAGCGCGACGACGCCGCCGGTGAACAGGTCGTTCAGCGTCTCGACGTCGCTGGTGACGCGGGTCATCAGCCGGCCGACCGGGTTGCGGTCGTAGAACGGGATCGGCAGCCGCTGCAGCTTGACGAAGATCTCGAGCCTCAGGTCCACCATCACCCGCTGGCCGATCAGCGCCGTGAGCACGGTCTGGCCGTACTCGAGGACGAACTCCGCCGCCGACGCGCCGGCCATCGCCACGCCGAGCAGCAGGATGAGGTGGAGGTTCCGGGCCGGGATGGCCCGGTCGATCGCGACCTGCGTCAGGTACGGTCCCGCCAGCTGCAGCACCGCGCCGCCGAGCAGCATCGCGATGGCGCCCAGCGTGATCCACGCGTACGGCCGCAGGTAGCGCAGCAGCCGCCGCATCAGCGCCGTGTCGAGCGGCTTGCCGAGCGCCTCCTCCTCGTGGAACGGCGCGGTCATGAGACGGCGACGGCCTCCGCGGAGGACTCGGCTTCGTCCAGCCGGCCGTGCAGCATCTTGAAGAAGACGAACGAGCCCACGATCACCGTGGCGTAGCTCACGGTGAACCGCCACAGCAGCGTGTACACCCCCACCAGGGCCCGCGGCACGTAGAGCCCCATGAGCGCGGCCGACAGCGCCTCCGCCGCGCCCGCCCCGCCGGGCGTCGGCGCGAAGTAGAGCAGGAACGAGATCGTGGTCTGCACCAGCAGCACGTCCACCAGGTTCGCCTGGATGCCGAGCATGCGGAGCACGACCCAGGCGGCCATCAGCTTGTTGGCGTGGGCGAGCGACGAGGTCACCACCCCGCCGAGCATCGCCAGCCAGCCGGCGGGCGTGAGGAACTTAACCACGCACGCCTGCATCCGGTCGATGCCCTCCCGCAGCCCCGCCACGCGGCCGGCGATGCGCGCGCTGCCCCGCCGCTCCAGGAAGCCGATCGCCGCGTGCAGCAGCGCCCGCGCCCGCCCGGGGAACACGATCACGAACAGCAGCAGCACCCCAACCGCCACGAAGCCCCAGGCGCTCGCCTTGAATACGTCGTACAGCGTGACGTGGACCAGCGGCACGCCGTGCTGGCGCAGCGACCGGCCCGCGCCGAGCACGATGGCCAGCGGCCCCGCGATGGCGAAGAACACCACCGTGCCCACGAAGCTCATGAAGGCCGCGATGGTGGCCTCGGGCAGCGGGACGCCGTAGCGGGTCATCGCCCAGATCATCACCGGCCCGCCGGCGGTCTGCGACGGCGTGAGGTAGCAGCCCCAGGTGTTGAGGCCGCCCGCCACGATCATCCCGCCCAGCGGCGTGCCGCGGTGGAGGAACCGCGCCAGCAGCCAGAGGCGGAAGCCGCCGCCCCACCAGTCGGAGGACGCGAGCGCGAGCGCCGCGAGCACCCAGCCCACCCGGAGGCGCTCGACGGCCTCCAGCGACGCGCGCCAGTTGTTGCCGTAGATGAGCAGCGCGACGAGCGCGATGACGGAAGCGAGCGCGAACAGCTCGAGGCCGCGGCGCAGGAGCCGCGGCGAAAGCAGCGACGCCATGTGGCGCGTAAGCTACGCGCCGCCCGCCCCGCTGGCCATCCTGCGCGCATTCCAGTAGCCTTCGCGCGGGCCATGAGATCGCTCGTCGTCCGCGGCGCCCGCCAGCACAACCTCCGGGGCTTCACCCTCGAGCTGCCCCACGGCGCCCTCATCGTGCTGACCGGCCCGTCGGGGTCCGGGAAGTCGTCCCTCGCCTTCGACACCATCTACGCCGAGGGCCAGCGCCGCTACATCGAGTCGCTGTCCACCTACGCCAAGCAGTTCCTGGAGCGGATGCCGCGGCCCGCCGTGGACGCCATCGAAGGGATCGCGCCGGCCGTGGCGATCGAGCAGAAGAACCCGACCACCTCGAGCCGCTCGACCGTGGGCACCGCCACCGAGATCTACGACTACCTGCGCCTGCTGTGGGCGCGGGTGGGCCGGGCGCGCTGCGTCGCCTGCGGCGGCGAGGTGCGCTCCGACACGGTGCAGGAGGTGGTGGACCGCCTGCTCGCCCTGGGAGGCGACTTCACCATCGCCTTCCCCCTCCCGCCCGTGGTGCGCGCCACCCACGCCCAGCTGGTCGAGAACCTGCTGGCCATGGGCTTCGTGCGCGTGATGGTGGAAGGCGCGGCCGGGCGGGGCGACGCCGCCGCGCGCTCGCCCGGGGACGCCCGGCTGCTGCGGCTCGAGGAGCTGCCGCCGGACCTCGACCTCGGACGCGCCGCCCGCGTCCTGGTCGTGGTGGACCGCCTCGCCGCCACGCCGGCCAACGCGGAACGGCTGGCGGACTCGGTGGGGACGGCGTTCACCCAGGGCGACGGCACGGCCGTCGCGGTGCCCGCCGGAGGCGAGCGGGCCACCTTCAGCGCCACCCCGCGCTGCCTCGCCTGCGGCACCGGCGCCCCGATCCTGACGCCGGCGCTATTCTCCTTCAACCATCCCCGCGGCGCCTGCCCCGGCTGCAACGGGTTCGGGGCCGTGCTCGAGTACGACGAGCACCTGATCGTCCCGGATCCGGGGCGGACGCTGGCCGAGGGCGCGATCGACCCGTGGACCAAGCCGCGCTACGACGGGCGCCGCCGCCTGCTGAAGCAGTTCTGCCGCGACGCGGACATCCCGTTCGACGCGCCGTGGAGCGCGTTGCCGGTGCCCGCCCGCGAGCGGCTGCTGCACGCGAGGAAGGGACGCTACCTGGGGATCTTCCCGTTCCTGCGGCGGCTCGAGCGCAAGCGCTACAAGCAGTACGTGCGGGTGTTCCTGCGGCAGTACCAGATGGCCAGCGAGTGCCCCGCCTGCGGCGGACGCCGCCTCAGGCCCGAGGCGCTGGCGGTGCTGGTCGGCGGCCACGCGATCGGCGCCGCCGCCGCGATGACCGCCGCGGCCCTCGGCGAGTGGCTGGCGGCCCTCGCGCTCGGCGGTCACGACCGTGCCGTGGCGGGCGTGGTGCTGGAGGAGCTGGCCCAGCGGCTGCGCGTGCTGAACGACGTCGGGCTCGGTTACCTCACGCTGGACCGCCAGACGCGCACCCTGTCCGGGGGCGAGGCGCAGCGGATCTCGCTCGCCAACGCGCTGGGCGGCAAGCTGACCGAGACGCTGTACGTGCTCGACGAGCCGACGATCGGGCTCCACCCCCGCGACACCGATCGGCTCCTGGCCCTGCTGCGCCGGCTCGCCGACCAGGGCAACACCGTGCTCGCCGTCGAGCACGATCCCGCCGCGATGCGCGCCGCCGACTGGCTCGTCGAGCTGGGGCCCGGCGCGGGCGAGCACGGCGGCTCGGTCGTGTTCGAGGGCACCGGCGCGCAGCTGGCGGCGGCGCACACCCTGACCGCCAGCTACCTGTCGGGCGAGCGCCGGATCGCGGTGCCGTCCGTGCGCCGGCGCATCGGGCCGCGCTGGATCACCGTCGAGGGCGCGACGGCCCACAACCTGAGCGACCTCACGGTCGCGATTCCCGTCGGCACGCTCACGGTGGTGACGGGCGTCTCAGGCTCGGGCAAGTCCACCCTCGTGAACGACGTGCTGTTCCGGCAGCTGGAGCGGCACTTCGAGGGCCGCCACACCGCCAAGGAGCACCTCGGCGAAGTCGTGGGGGGCGTGCGCCGCATCACCGGGCTCGAGGCCCTCGACGGCGCTGTGCTGGTGGACCAGTCACCGATCGGCCGCACGCCGCGATCCAATCCGGTGACGTACATCAAGGCGTTCGACGAGATCCGCGAGCTGTTCGCCGCCGCGCCGCTGGCGCGCGCGCGCCGCTACACGCCGGCGACCTTCTCGTTCAACGTCTCGGGCGGCGGGCGGTGCGACGTGTGCGAGGGGGCCGGCCACGTGCAGGTCGAGATGGTCTTCCTCGCCGACGTGTTCGTGCCGTGCGAGGCGTGCAACGCCACCCGGTACAGGCCCGCCGTGCTCGACGTGAAGCTCGCGGGCTTCTCGATCGCGGACGTGCTCCAGTTCACGGTGGACGAGGCCCTGCGGCGCTTCCGCCACCAGGAGCGCCTCGGCCGCGCGCTGTGGCACCTCGCGGAGGTGGGGCTGGGCTATCTCCGGCTCGGGCAGCCCGCGACCACCCTCTCGGGCGGCGAGGCGCAGCGCCTCAAGATCGCCCGCGAACTGGCAGCCGCCGGCCGGCGGCGCGGGCGCAAGCTCTACATCCTCGACGAGCCCACCACCGGCCTGCACCTCGACGACGTCCGCGTGCTGCTGGGCGTGCTGGACCGGCTGGTGGACGCCGGCAACACGGTGCTGGTGATCGAGCACCACCTGGACGTCATCAAGCGCGCCGACTGGGTCATCGACCTCGGCCCCGGCGCCGGCGCCGAGGGCGGCCGCGTGGTCGTCGCCGGCCCGCCCGAGGACGTCGGGCGGTCGCCCGAATCGGTCACCGGCCGCTACCTCCAGCCGATGCTGGGCGCCGAGGCGCCCGCGTTGACCGGCGGCGTGAGCGAACGTTAGCTTCTCCCGATGCGACGCCTCCGCCTCTCCCTCGCGCTCCTGTCCATCGTCGCCATCGGCACCGCTCGCGCCCAGAACCCGCCTCCCACGCCGCCGGCGCCCGCTGGGGCGCCCGCCGCCATTCCCGCCCGCGCGCCGGGCGTGGACACGGTCACGTCCCCGCTGGCGATCCGGCCCGGCGACGTGGTGAAGATCCAGGTGTGGGGCCACGAGGAGCTGTCCGGCGAGTTCCCGGTCGACGAGAACTACAACCTGCTGTTCCCGCTGGTCGGCTCGATCAACGTCCGCGACGTCACCGTCAGCCAGCTGCGCGAACGCCTGAACATGGAGCTGAGCCAGCTGTTCCAGCGGCCGTTCTTCACCTTGACACCGCTGTTCCGGGTGGCGGTCCTGGGCGAGGTCTACAAGCCGGGCCTCTACAGCGTGGATCCGACCCTCACCGTCTTCGACCTCCTCGCGCTCGCGGGCGGCGCCACGCGCCAGGCCAACGAGAAGAAGCTCCAGCTCATCCGCGGCGGCGCCAACATCCGCGTGCCGCTCGACCCGGCCGCCATCGCGCACTCCACCCTGCGCGAGCTGGGCGTGCGCTCCGGCGACCAGCTGGTGATGCCGCGCTCCACCTTCACCCGCGAGGACTTCGGTCTGCTGCTCGCGATCGTCAACACGATCCTGCTCGCCTACTCGATCTTCCGGAAGTAACCGCGTGAAGATCGCCTTCATCGGCTCGCACGGCGTCGGCAAGACCACGCTGTGCTTCGATCTCGCCTCGCGCCTCAAGCGGCTCGACCTCGGCGTGGACATCGTCAAGGAGGTCGCGCGCAACTGCCCGCTGCCCATCAACGAGGGCACCACCCTCGAAGCGCAGGCCTGGATCCTCCACGCCCAGATCGCCGAGGAGCTGGCCTCCAGCGCGCGGAACGACGCCGTCATCTGCGACCGCTCCGTCCTCGACAACTACGCCTACCTCGTGCACCGCTGCGGCCGCCGCCCCGAGTACGACGCCCTGGTCGCCGCCTGGGTCCCGTCCTACACCGCCCTGTTCAAGGTCCCGGTGCTGCAGCCGCCGTCGTTCGACGGCACCCGGGCCGTGAGCCGCGACTTCCAGCTCGAGATCGATCGCGGCATCGACGCGCTCGTCGAGGCGTTCCGGGTCCCGGTCCATCGGCTGGACCCGTCGGACCGTCCGGGCTGGGTCGAGGCCGTGCTCCACGCCGTCAGCCTCCCGCTCGAGCCGCCGCAGATCGATCTCTTCTCGCTGCGCGCCTGAATCGCGGGCGCCGGCCGGCCGCACGGTGGACTTGACTCCTGGCCCATAGGGGACTATTCCGTTCAGCAATGCGCACACAACGCGGGCTCGCCCGCGTGGCCTGGGCCCTCATCGCGGTCGCGGTGGGCATCTCGTTCGTGGGGCGGCCCCTCACGATGCGGGGGGGCGTAGGGGCCGCGGTGGCGCAGGCCGCCCGGGGCCAGGCCCCGGGCTCGAGTGCGCAACCGATGGACATGGGCACGGGTCGCGCCCCCGCGCCGTGCTCGCACCACAGCGGGCAGTGCTGCGCTCCGTGTCTCGCCTGCTGCCCCGGTTGCGCGACCGTGCCCGTGCCCGCAGCCTGGAGCCTGGGCGTGCCGTCGCCGGCCGCAGATCGGGTGGCCGCCGTCGCGGCGGACGCGACCCCGGCGATTGGCTCGGTCACGCGCCACCTTCAACCCCCTCCGATTGGCCCGCCGTCTCCGCTCGTCAGCTGACCGTTCGCTCGTAACACGACACTGACACCGGCCGCCGGGACGCGATCCCGCCGGCCATCAAGCGGAGCACCCATGCGATGGATGATCCTCGGCCTGGCGCTCGCCGCGCCGGCCGCGTGCCTTGCACAACAGCCGGCCCCCGACACGTCCCGGTCCCGCGCCGACACCCTGACGCGGCCTCCCATCACGCTGGTACCGGTGACCGTCACGGCCGCTCCCACCGTTCCCCAGCAGCCGGCCACGTCGGTGCACGTGACCCAGGCCGAAATCCAGCAAACGCCGGCGTTCGACCCCTATGACCTGATCCGGCAGACGGCGGGCGTCGAGGTCCACGACCAGGGGCAAGGCCCGGGCTTCGCCTCGGACGCGTCGGTGCGGGGCTACAGCTCGGATCACTCCACGGACATCGCGACGTGGGTGGACGGCGTGCCCCTCAACGAAGCCGTGAACGGCCACGCGGAGGGCTACGACGACTGGAACACCTTGTTCCCCGAAGCCATCCAGTCCGTTGACGTGATCAAGGGACCAACCAGCGCCGTGTACGGCAACTTCGCCTTCTCGGGGATCGCCAACATCCGCACGGTCGAGCGGATGCAGGGCACGGACGCCTGGCTCGATCCCGCGTCGTACGGCCGGGGGGAAGGCGGACTGCTCAGCGGGTTCGGCAACGACACGACGCACGGCGTCTTCGGACTGCGGGGCGTCCATGAGGACGGCTGGAGGGCGCACAGCAGCTACGATCTCGCTCAGGGACACGCCCGGCTCGTGCACCAGTTGGGGTCGACGACGACCCTCGACGGCGGGGTGGAGCTGTACGCCACCCAATGGAACTCGCCCGGCTTCCTGGACGACAGCCAGTTCACCGCCCATGCCTACAACGTCGTGACGAACCAGACCGACCACGGCTGGAAACTGCGCGGCCAGGAGCGCCTCAGCCTGCGCATGATTCTCGGCCCGTCGCTCGCGTGGCGGACCACCGCCTATGCGACCCAGGGAAGCTGGAAGCTGCTGCTCACGATTCCGGCCGAGCCGGGCACGTTCGAGGGAACGGGCGGGCAGACGGAAGAGGACGACCGGCGTCTGGGGGCCGGGCTGACCAGCGCCCTCACCTGGGCGCTGCCCCGCGGCGAGATCACGGTCGGGATGGGGTACGACTGGGCCCACTCGACCTATCAGAACTGGAATACGACCAACGCCATGCGGACCGACGCCAACGCCATCATCTCCCCGGCGGTCCAGGGGCAGGCCTCGCTGTTCGTCCAGGGGAGCGAGGACCTCACCAGCCACCTCCGGGCGACGCTCGGCGTGCGGTTCGATCACCGGTCCACGAGCGACACACCCGACAGCAGTCTTGGCCCGGGGTTGGGGGTGATTCCGCAGCCCGTGCTGAGCGCCGACAAGTCCATCGTCGCCCCGAAGTTCGGCCTGCTGTATCGGTTGCCCCTGGGCCTCGACCTCTACGGGAACATCTCGAAAGGGTTCCGGCAGACCGACGGCGTGATCGAGGATCCGACCCTGCCCTACATCACCATGTGGGCCTACGAGACCGGCGTGAAGCTGTCTTCCGGCGTGGTCTCGGGCAGCGTGGCGCTGTTCCGCGACGACGTGAGCAACGACCAGACGTTCGATCCGGTCACGCTGAATGCCGTGAGCGGCGGAGCCAGCCGGCGGCAGGGCGTCGAGGTCGAATTCGAGGTGCGCGCGTCCCAGGCTGTGCGCTTGAGCGGCGATTGGACGTTCCAGGACGCGCGGTACACCTCCAACACGTTGACCGAAGTGGACAGCGTGGACGGCGGGAGTTCGCTGGCCGACCTGAACGGGTTGCGGGTCTTCAACACATCGAAGTACGTCGGCCTCGTCACGGCCGAGATCGCTCCCCCCACGGCTGGTTGGCAGCTGCGCTTGACGATGAACGCGATGGGGCCGTACAGCCCGTTCGACGAGCCCGGTGTCGTCCTGCCCTCCTACACGCTGTTCAGCGTCACCGGCGTGGTGCGCCTGGGGGGCGCGGCCTCGCTGCAGGTGGGCGTCCGCAACGTCTTCGACCTCGCCTACCGCGAACTCGAAGCCGGAGGGCTCATCACCCCGGGGCAGCCACGGGCTGTCTACGGGGCCGTCCGCTACCACCTTTGAGCGCCGCTTCTCGCGGGTTCGTCCGGCCAGGGGGACCGCGCTCGTGACACGTGAGGTGCCGGCGCGGGTGCCATCGCGGCGACCTCGTCTCCGCACCGCCGCGGTCGGGCGCGCGCCCCCATACCCGGGCCGCCGTTCGGTTGACGCGGCCGCCCCACCCGTCTACGATTCGCGGTCTGCGGTCCCGAGTAGCTCAGCTGGTAGAGCAGCCGGCTGTTAACCGGCGGGTCGGGGGTTCGAGTCCCTCCTCGGGAGTTCTGAGGTGCCACATGAGCCACCTGGGCCACCGTGTCTGTCCGTGGTGGATGGGCTACTTCCTCGCCAGCCCGCTTCGCAAGCTCCGGCAGAACCCGCGCACCATCCTGTCCCCCTTCGTCACCGGGGGGATGGTCGTGCTCGAGCCGGGCCCCGGCATGGGCTATTTCACGCTCGAGCTGGCGCGCCGGGTGGGCCCGTCGGGACACGTCGTGGCGGTGGACGTTCAAGCCCGGATGCTGAGCGCGCTCGAACGCCGCGCCCGGCGGGCCGGACTGCTCGACCGGATCGAGACGCGGCTGGCGAGCGAGGGCGGCATGGGTCTCGGCGACCTCGCCGGACGAGTGGACTTCGTGCTTGCGTTCGCGATGGTGCACGAGGTGCCGGATGCCGCACGGTTCCTCGCGGAAGTATCGGCCGCCATGAAGGCGGGCGCCCGCCTCTTGCTGGCCGAGCCCCGCGGGCACGTGTCGGAGACGGGATTCTCGGCCACCATCGCTCTGGCCGAGGGCGCGGGCCTCGGACTCGTAAGCCGGCTGGACATCTCCGCAAGCCGATCCGCCCTGCTGCGGCGGCGCTGACCGCGTGACCGGGCCCGAAGCCTTCGCCGCCCTCGACCTCCGCGTCGGCCGCATCCTCGCGGCCGAGCCCCTGGCGGGCGCGCGCAAGCCGGCCTACAAGCTCACCCTGGACCTCGGCCCGCTCGGCACCCGGG